>NZ_AZAY01000044.1 GCF_001021165.1 Marinitoga sp. 1197 | reverse complement strand
TGATATATTAATTGAGTAATTATTATTAATTTTAGAAATATAAAATTAACAGCAAATTTACCACGTTTTTGTTTACTTTTTTTTTTTTTGATAAAATGATAAGTGAATTATCAAGATATAAAACTTAAGGTGAAAGAATGAAAAAGATTTTTATCTCATCTGTGATTTTAATAACAATATATTTGTTGAATATTTTTACCACTTTTTATATTTCGAATTTAAATAATGAAAATGATTCTAATAACAATATATTTTACAAGTATAGTAAAAATTTAAATATTGAAAAAGAATTCTTACAGAGTAAAGAATACACATGCGGACCGGCTGCTTTAAGATATTTATTATTTTTATATGGATATGATATTTCCGAAAATACAATATCTTTAATTGCAGGAACAGAACAAAAAAATTAAATAAAACATTTTATTCCAGATATGGAATAAAGTTATATTATTTAATATTCATAATAACAATAATAATAATATTAGTCAACAATAGCGCGCTATTGAAAAAACAAAGAAAAAAATGATGGGAGGATGGAAAATGAAAAAGGTAGTGATATATGCTATTTTGTTGATGATGTTTGTGAATATGATACCTGTAAACCTTTTTGCTGATTCAAAAGTTGTTAATGTAAAGGTTTTAACTGATGACGAAATGAAAAACATTATTGGTGCTGGTAGTAATAATGGTGGAGGTAATAGTGGAAGTGATTCTACAAGAAAAGAAATTGAAGGTATATGGATTAAAAGAATTTATTATGACATATATTCTTATAATAAAATAATAAAAATTTCCAAAGAAGGGTGGATGGATACAGGGCCTTTACCAGGGAATTATAGTATTTCTGACACTAGTGAATGGAATGCGAGTGGTTCTATTAACATTTCGATTCCGAAACTTAAAGATATTGTTTCAGTAAACGTTGGAGCTTCCTATTCGGAAAGTAAAACCTATACTCTTAATTTCACTTTTCCGGCATATCATAAAGGAATTGTGTGTTCTATTGAAGAAGGAAAAGTTGAAAAAGGGACTATAAGTATTAAAAAAAGAGTTAGTGTATATGATGGACTTACTTTAATTCGACAATATAATATATATGAAAATAAAAATTATATTGCAATTGGGCCAGAAAGCTTAGTTTGGAGACCTTTATTTAAAGAAGGAGAGACTATAAATAAACCTGGAGGAGAAATCTATAATTATAATCTCTATGTATCAAGAACTGATTTAGGTTTTCCATCAACATCTAAAGTATATGCTAACAAAATATTGGCAGGTGGAAAAGATGAAAATTATAAATAATGAGTTGATAGATGAAATAATCTTTAAAAGATTCACAATATTTTGCTTATCATTAATTTTAAATGTGTCTATAGCTTTTTCGTCTGGTTTTCAACAATTAAAATTTGAACATATATCTACTTTGACGTTTAACAAAAAATTTGAATATAGGTCGTCTATTCAATATAAAAATAATATTACTTTTTTGACTTTACCAGAAAGTTCATGGAAAAATGATTTTGATTTTCAATGGACAGTAAATGAAAAAGGGAATATCTTATATATATTCAAAGGTTTAGAATATTTAAACAACACAAATGAATTTAAAAATATATATGTATATAAAATTGATATATTGAAAAATACAACGAAAATAATAAAATTAAAAGATTTAGCGCCATCTCCCTTTCCTTCAGGAATAGAAATTTTAGATATATATACAAAAAAAGATAAAATTTATTTTTTAACATCTGGGGGTATTACAGTATTTAACGAAAAATTTAAAATAATTGATTTTTATATATTTGAAGATGTTGCTAATATTATTACTGAAAAAATAAAAAATGAATATGAAAAAAAGATAAATTTTATACCCTATAATCATGGTAATCAATTTATTATTGATAAAGATGAAAATATATATATTAAGGATGGATTAAGTATAAAAAAATATTCTTATTCAGGAAAAAGGGAAAAGTTTTATGGGGGAAAAATATATTCGTTATCAAATGAATATAAAATAAATTCAAGTGAAGAGGCTTATTCTCTTTTATTAGAAAATGAAAACGGAGAAATATTTATGATTCTTTTTAAAGAGCGTGATTTAAAAAATAAATATTTAATTTTTAACAAAGTGGAAATATATAATATAAATGATCGTAAGTTATTAGAACTAAAAATGAAAAATCGAAAATTTTATTATACCGGAGCTATTTCGAATGATTATATATATTTGATTACAGCTTCTTCACTTTTAAATAATTCAATATCATATTTGCAAGGATTGAAAATTAATATGAATGGTGAAAAATTATTATTCAATACGTATGAAAAAGAAAATTCTCAATATTATCAGTTTAAAAAAATTATTGTTAGAAGAATATTTAAAACACCTTATATTTATATAAAAAAAGATTTAGAAAGATTAGATATATTTAAAGAAATAGAATAACAGGAGGAAGAGATGAAAAAAAATATTTTTTTACTATTAACAATTTTTGGCATATTTATTATTGCGTATGGGGAAAATAATATTAAAAATATTTTTTTAAATTATGAAGATGCATATAAATACTATGTCTCAAATTTAAATTCAGTCTATGAAATAAAAAATAAAAATATTTTAGAAAAATATAGTGATTTTTTACCATATATTTCATATAATTTTGGTTTTAGTGGTGATAAGATAAGTGGAATAAATTTAAATACTTCCTCAATAAATTTCTCATGGAATGTGTTTAAATCAGATTTTGGCGATAAAACACAAATGAATAAAATAAACGAAAAAATAAAAGGTTTAAATAATGAAAAAATAAAAGAGTCTAATATTACATATTTTAAAAACATATTTTATAATACTTATTATCTTCAGAATTATATCGAATTTTTGGAGAAGGAATATAGTGAATTAAATAATATCTCAACAACTACTGAAATAGAAGTATTAAAAAAAGATCTAACAAAAAAGAAACTAGAACTATCATTAAAGGAAAACTATGAATCATTATATAATTACAAAAGTATGATTATAAAAGATTTAAATTTAGAAACACAGAAAGAATTTAAATTAAAATATTCAGAAAAATATCATAATTTAAAAAATTTTCGTTCAAATATAGAAAACGTGCAATATAAACCTATAGAAAGTTTTTTAGAATACAAAATAAATTATATTACAAAACAACAAAATAATCTGGAAAAAAAATTAAGTTCTAGCAATTATTTTAATGTTAATTTAAGTGGAGGATATGATATTTTAAATAATAACTTTTCAATATCATTGAACTTTAACCTATTAGAAGATACTCCATATTTAAAAATATCCAGTAACGGGAGTTATAGTAAGGATTATATAAATTTTAATGGTTCTATAAACCCATATCTCTTTAAAAATAAAGATGATTACAAAAGTTTAAATGAAGATAATATCCAGGATATCGTTTCTAAAATTAAAAATTCAAGAGAATATTTAAAAAATGAAATATTAAAAATAGAAAAAGAACTAGAATTAGATGAGATTCAGATAAAAATACTTAAAGAAGAACTAAAAAGTATAAAATCAGAGTGGGATAAATTTGAGAAAGAATATCAAATAGAAAAAATGAAATTAGAAAGAAAAATGAAAATAATATATTATAATTTAAAAATTGAAGAGTTTATTGAAACTTATACCAAAATAAAAAATACAAACAACCTCCCTTGAAATAAAAGAAAAATAATGATATAACCACACTACTGTTTTTGCAGGAGTGTGGTTGCTAGTAAAAATGATAAAACAAAAAATTAACTATATTAATATATCAAATGATATATTAATTGAGTAATTATTATTAATTTTAGAAATATAAAATTAA
>NZ_AZAY01000043.1 GCF_001021165.1 Marinitoga sp. 1197 | reverse complement strand
ATATGAGAGTATATATAGACAAAAACATATCAAATATAATAAACAAAGCCAAAAAAGAAAAAGAATTAATGATGAAAATATTATTTGAACCAAATAATATAGAATTTAATATATATGATGAAAACATAAAATTCTTATATATAAACGGAGTAATAGACAATTGTGAAGGTATATGCTGTGTAAAAGTGCCGTTGTATTACAAAGCATTATATGCAAGATTCAAACCACAAATAAATGGAGAAAAAAATTATATGGCAACAATAAAAGATACAATAAAACCATATATAAAAGAAGATGGAAGCTTGGATTTAAACAAATTAATGAAAAGGTATATAAGATACATAAAAGAACGAGGAGCAGTAATGTTCAGAGGCAGAAACTATTACGAAGGGGTATATCAATACAATCTTGATCAATTTCTTGGATTATATGTAGAAGCGGCAGATGGAAAAGTATATCCAGAAACACAAGTTGGCGGAGGAAGAATAGACTTATTAATAAATATGCGTAACAAAGAATACTTAATAGAAATAAAAGCAAACATAACAGGAAATGATTATGAAAAAAGTAAAAAACAAATAAAAGAATATATAAAAAGAAAAGGGCTAAAAGAAGGATGGTTAATAATATACTCAAATACAATAAAAGATTTTGAATATATAACAGAAGAAGAAAATGGAATAAAATTACACATTTGGTTTATAAAAACCAATTTTAAAAGTCCTTCGAAAATATAGAAATATTTTTAAAAAGAGGAAAAGATTCAGAAATGCTTATTGAAAGGTAGTATATTTTTCTGATTATTTTGACTTTTCAAACTTTACTTTGAATGTAAGTGTCAAATTCAGGAAAATATATAAGTGCTAGTAGATAAAAAAACAATCCTCAAAAAGAGGATTGTTTTTGAAAAATTAGATTATTACACATATTATTTTTTCAAAAAGGGTATTGACATAATCAAAATTCTAAAAAGAGTCTCTTAGTTGCAGTATTTCCAAATATTCTGTATTTTATGAATTTTTGTTAATATTTTTTCTTTCTTCTATTAAAATTTCAATGTATTTTTTGAAAGTGTTTTCGAGCTTTTCGAAAAGAACGGTTTCAGCAATTTTACCGTTAATAAATATTGCACCGCCTGTTTTGGTTCCAGCTATGCCAATATCAGCATGTTTTGCTTCTCCTGGTCCGTTTACAACACAGCCCATTACCGCAATATTTAAACTTTCATTAATATCTTTAGTCCAGTCTTTAACTTTTGTAGCCAACTCTTCTACATTTATTTCTGTTCTTGCGCAGGTGGGGCAAGCTATAACTCTGGGGCCTTTTTTAAATCCTAACAAAGTTAATAATTTTTTTGCAGCTAATACTTCTTTAATAGGATCTCCTGCTATGGAAATTCTAATTGTATCTCCAATATTATTTAATAGTAATGTTCCAAGTCCTGCAGAAGATAATATTAAAGCATCCTCATAAATTCCAGCTTCAGTAATTCCTATATGCAAAGGATATGGTACCTTTTCTGAAATATATTTATTAGCCAAAAAGTTTTCTTTAGCATCAGTCGATTTTATTGAAATTACGATATCTGTGAAGTTTAGTTCCTCCATTATTCTCACTTCTTCTAAAGCACTTTCAGCTAAGGCTTTAAATCTTGGCATATTCGAATTTTCAAATTCTTTTTTTATAGAACCGGAATTTGCTCCTACCCTGATGGGTATATTTGCATCTTTTGCAGCTTTTACAACTTCTTTTACTTTCCATTTACTGCCAATATTTCCAGGGTTGATCCTTATTTTTGCAGCTCCAGCTTTTATGGATTCTATAGCTAACCTGTAATCAAAATGTATATCAGCAACTATAGGGACAGGAGATAAATTACAAATTTGTTTAAAAGAAGAAATATCATCAAAATTTCTAACAGAAACCCTTACTATTTCAGCACCTGCATTAGATAAATTTATAATTTGCCGTATTGTACTTTCTGTATCAAAAGTGTCGGTATTTGTCATACTCTGTATAGAAATAGGATTATTTCCTCCAATTGGGATATCTTTTACATAAACTATTTTTTTTGAAAACATAAATATACCTCCAATTACTTAAAAAATCTTAAAATATCGTTGTAAGTAAAATAGACAAAGAGTCCCATTAATATTATAAAACCTATAGTATGAATCATAGCTTCTACTTTTGGATTAGTTCTTTTACCTGTTATCATTTCATAGATTGAAAATACAATTCTTCCACCATCCAATGCAGGTATAGGTAATAGATTAACAATTCCAAGGTTTAATGTAATTAATGCTATTAATGAAATCAAAGCTTCAGGACCAGCCTTTGCTGCCTGTCCAACAACACCAGCGATTCCAACAGGTCCCATTACTTCGGTAGTCTTAACCTTTCCTGTAAATAATTGAGAAATCGTGTCAACCATAGCTTTTAACAACGTGTTAGCCCATTGTATGGAAACAGTTATTATTTCAAAACCTTTTGGTCGCCATTTATCAAAAGCATATTTAAGAATCAAAGGTTCTTGAAGTATTTTGAAAAATTCTTTTTTACTTAAAGTAAGATCCATAGTTTTCCCATTTCGAAGAATAACTATATTTAAATTATCTGAATTTATGGGCGTGATATATTCTGAAATCCTATTATTAGTTATGGTAATCATAATATCTTCTGAATCTAACGATAAAGGAGTTAAATATTTTATTATATCCAAACCATTATTTATTGCCTTAGAATTAATGCTTAGTATAATGTCATCTTTTTTAAAAGGTGGATAATCTTTATTTATTACATTTGAAAAAGTAGCAAAATAAACACCTATAGCATATCTTTTTTGAGAAATATTATAACCTTTGATTTTTCCTTCTATTTTCGAACCATCATTTAGTTCAATTATTAGTTTATCTCCTTTTTCTAAATTTGGTAAAATAGATCCTATGTTTTCTGGTGGATTTAAATTAAACGATTTGATAGTTTTATTATTTAAATTAACTATTTTTTCTGATTTAAATATAATGGTGTATTCTGGATTGTATAATTTAGGCGCTATTTCTAAATTAATAATATTATTGTTTCTTAAAATTTCCAAATCTAAAAGCTTACCCTCTTTAATAGCGAGGCTCAAAATAGAACTATCAAAAACAATATTATTGTTTACTTTTTTTATAACATCACCAGGTTTAATACCGGCATAATAAGCAGGTGAATCATCTATAACATCTTCTATCTTAACTTCTGGGAATCCATATAACAAACCGGAAATTGATAAAACAATATATCCCAGAATAATTGAAAATAAAGGTCCAGCAAAGGCAATTAAAAATTTTTGCCATGGTTTTTTGTTGTAAAATAATTCTGGATTATCAGATAGCTCACCATCTTCAATTTCTTCGCCTGCTATTTTAACATATCCTCCAAGAGGAATGAGATTAAATCTAAATTCAGTTTCTTTTCCTTTATAAGAAAATAATTTTGGTCCCATACCTATGGCGAATTCTTCAACCTTTGTTTTAAATAATTTTGCAAAGATAAAATGTCCTAATTCATGAAAAAACACAACTATTGTTATAACAACCATGAACCAAAAAAGAGTTATCATTAAAACACCTCCGTGATTATTAGATTTTTTAAGTAATATTAATTTTAACATATATATGTTAAATAGGTATAATGTAGTATGAAATATTATAGTAATAAAAATTACATTAGGATTTTTTAGGGAATACAGTCTATAATATATCTTTATTTGTAGTATTTTTATATTTATTGAAAATTGAAAAAAAGCATGAAAACCAATCTCTCGATGAATTCACTAACGATTAACAAAATTAACAGTATTGTAAGTTGACAAAATAGAAGAAAGGTGGTAATATATATACTCGGACGCGGACGAAGAGCCGCGGGAAGGAAAGGAAAGCTCCTTGACAAGTGAACAGAGACACCCAGCGGAAGTAAGAAGAGAG
>NZ_AZAY01000042.1 GCF_001021165.1 Marinitoga sp. 1197 | reverse complement strand
AAAATGAGTTTTTCTTATTTTTTGTCTAATCTTCGGGGGTCAAGCCGCTATTCTTTGTTATTTCATCAATTTCATTAGATATTTTTTCAAAATAAAAAGATTTTCCTTCATTTGTTTTTTTTCTCAAATTTTCTATAGCCTCTTTCAAAACAGGGGCTTGCACACCAGGACTTGCATCCAAAAATTTATAATATTCTGTATAACTTAAATAATAATGTGGTAACTTTATTTCTTCTTTAGAAATTTTTCTAATTTTAAAATTATTGCCTTTAAATGCATTTTCATATTCATTATTAGAATCAAATATTATTATTTTAGGTGAAATGTTTTTATTATTATCTTTAACATTTAATCTTCCTTTTTTTAATCCTTGAATAATCGAAACTATAGTACATGTTTTTCCTGTTCCTGTATTTCCAAATACTCCTAAATGCTTTCCAAATAGAATATCTGGATCACATTTAACAGTTACAGAAGAATTATTAAAACTATTACCTATTTCAAGATAATTTTTTGTTTTCTTGGAAAATAGTTCCTTTTCTAGCTTTTCGGGCAAAGAATACACCTTAGTTCCAATAAGTGGAAATGTATTTATTCCTGTATCAAAGCTATTTATATATTCATCATATATTCCCATTAAAAGGATTTCTAAAATATACTTATTTTTATCATAATGCTCCAAAGTATTTCCTTTAAAAAGATTTTTATCTGAAATCTTTATTATTCTACCTATAATTTTTTTGTTATTTGGTAATTTTGAAAATACTAATTTATTTAGAGAAATGGGAAAAATACTATTTCCATAGTTATTCTGTAGTTTATTTATTTTAGAATTTTCTGTAACTTCCACTAAAATTTTCATACCTGATATCTCAACAATTTTCCCTATTTCTACAGCTATATCAAGCATTTTTATCTCCTTCTTTTAATTTCTTTAGTGTATTAATAAAAATCTCTTCAAAATTATTTTCTGTATAATATGGAATCAAATACTCAACAATATACTCAAACCTACCTAATATTGGACCACTAAAAATAGTAATTCTTGAATCTTCACGACTTAAATCAAATAACTTCTCTAAGAATTCTGGTATATTTTTATCTCCTTTTTTAGCATAAGAAAACACTACAAGGTTAAAATCTGGATTCGATAATGCATTAGCAATTATATCATTAACATGAACATCCAAAAAACTGTATCCCATAACTATTAATGTAGAATTTTTTCTATTTATATAATTTACAAATGCTCTAAATAATTCGCTATATGGTAAATCTAAAGATTGTTTTATTTTCGTTTGAATTGGATAAATTATATAATCAGTTTTTTCTATATTTAACTTTCCATTTTTGAATAGAGGTTGTCTTTCAACAATGCCATAAGGTGCAGCCATTTCATCTTCTATCCATGTAAGAGAACCATGTAACTTAAATAAATTTACTGATGTATTAAAAGTTTTGATTCCGTCAGAGTTTTTTAAATAATAATTCAAATTATAAAAGGAAGGATTGAACTTTCTTATGGTAAAACCATGAAAACCATTATTAACTATGATTCCTAACTCCTCTGCACTTTTTTCAATTAATAAATCATAATTCAGCGTAAAAATATTTGCTCTATTCAAATGCCCTTCTCTTGAAACTATTCTTTTTAAAAACATTTTATGATATGCATTTTTTTGATAATCTATAGTTTCAACATAATCTTTTATAAATTGTTTTTTATAATCTTTTATGAGATTATCTACTTCATCAGAGACATCTTTCTCTTCTTTAATTATTCTATAATAGTTTCTAATCTGCAATAAATTATCAAGTACTTCTTCAGGTCTTTTGTTTTTTAATTTCTTCACCGCTTCTTTTATTTCAGAATCACCTTCATCATTTTCATTATCCTCTAATATTTTGATTAAGTTGTTATTACTTTTTTCATTAATCGTTTCAGAACCAGCATATCTAGAACAACCATTTCCTATTAAAAAATTCAAATTTTCGCTTAATAAAAATTTTGATATTATGTCATTTCTTATAGACTCAGTTTTTCTCTTGAAAATCTCCCTTAATTTATCCAAATCTATTTCATAATATATCTTTTTATCATCAGCTTTGCTTTCTTTTTCTTTAAAACTAAAATAACTTTTATCTAAAAACACTTTATTTACCAATTTCTCCTCAAGTCCATATTTCTCAATATATTCAACTAATTCAGAAGATAAATCAGAAACGTTAGGAGAATTTTCACTATCAATTTCAAAAATTTCTTTTAATTCATTACTAGTAAATTTAATAGAACAATCTTTCGTATCATAAATATATTCCATAAATATCCACCTCTTATATTATTTCCATTATCACTTTTGAAACAACAGGATCTTCTGTAATAATCAATGGTATTGCGTTATTTTGAAGCATTTTCCTCAAAGTTTCCAAAATTTTTTTTAATAACTTCTTCATTTTGAGAGCTACAATCATATACTATTACATGATTTCCAAAATGTTCGGTATAAAATGCTCCCTGTCCAACAGAATGAAAAATTCTTATCATTATCACCCTTTTATTTTTTTATTTCAAAAAAACTCCTTGGTAACTTTTCGATGTCTACTTTTGATGATTAAATCCATTCAACGACCTTCCTTATATTTACACTTAGAAATTTCATTTCTAAGTGTTTGAAAAATTTTTGGTAATCTTCTTAAAGAATTAATTGCTTCATTATATATTTTTATATTATATGCATTTCCACCAAAATCACGAATTCTTACTTTTTTATTCTTTTCAACATATTGAATATGTATATGATTCCTATAATCACGCAATCTATCAAGAACATTATAAAAATTTTCATCTATTAAATTCGCATCTAATAAAAAATCCATACATTCTTTAAAAAGAGGAAACCCTTCTTTTTTCCTAATTTTATTAGCCTTCTTATTTAACCCTTTTTTATTTTTTATTGAAATTGCAATATTGGAATTACAACTTGAGAAATTTTTGCAATTGGAATAACAATTATTAACCACTTTTTCCAGCATTGCAGAGAGATAAGCCTCTATTACTGTAGTTACACTTATAATGGCATTTTTTCTAAAAATACTTCCAATCGATAAACCATCATTTCCAAAATTTGTTCGATTAAGTATATAATTAAGAAAATCAGTATATTGAATTGCATATGCAACATTTCTTGCTAAATTTTTATCATCAAATAAATCCAATTTATATTTAGAATAAATAGTATCTATTTTTCTGAAATAACCTCTTGGAAATTTTATTTTTTTAGGGATAGGAACAATATCTTCAGGTGGATTAAACTCTTCTTTTTTAATAATCTCTTCAAGTTCCTGAAGATTTTTTTCTATTTCATCTATTTTATTAATTATCAAACTTTCATTTTTAAAATTTTTTCCCATCCTAAAACCCCCATATTCTTATAATATTATTTTTTATTTTAGAGAGATTACAATATAATTATACCATTTTTGTACTGTTTTTTTTACAAAATATAATTTCTTTACTTTTTTTATAATTTAATTAATATATCACCTTATATATTAAAAATTTAACTTTTTCACAATGAAATTTTTCCATGTTACCCTTCAGTAACTTCATTTGCAAATTATTACTCAACTATTCACATGCAAGAACAATAAGATATACTACAATCGTCAGCGCTGACAGAGAAAAAATACGAAGTATTTTTTAATGTTTTATTTTTTATGATTTCTTTAAAATTAAAACTTTTAATCCTATATCCGCTGTAAGCGTGTAATACCGAAGGTGAGTAACAACGACAAACTCGTTTGTCAGTTGTGAAAAAGTAAAACTTTTTCTTTGTATTGCTTTTATTAAAATCAAAAACTAAAAATCCTAATCCCCACTGGAGGTGAGACTATGGCAACTAAAATTAGTTTAGGTGACAAAGCAAGAATCTCTTTTGATTACGGAGTGGATGCAGAAGGAAAACAAATTGTAAAAAGAAAATCATTCAAAATTATTGCTGGAGCAACTGATGATCAAATATACACTGCTGCTAACAACTTTGCTTCATTGTGTGAAAAATCATTGCTCGAAATTGAAAAAATTGAAAATTATGAATTACAGGCTTAATAGGAGGTGAGTTCTGATGGCAAAAAAACTTAGAATGTCTTTTGTAAATAGTGCAGATGGAAAAAGAAAAACAATATATTTAAATGACCCAAGAGCAGATTTAACAGACACAGAAGTACAAAATGCAATGGATTCATTTGTTGGAGTATTTGTTCCAGTTGGATATGAAAAAGATAATGCAACAATTGTTGATACAACAACCAATGAACTCTTTGATTTAATTCAGTAACAAAAACCGGGGGTAACCCCGGTTTTAAATTAAATTATGAAAAATTTTAATTTTTATGTTTTCAAATCTAAATACAGTTCAAAAAATCAAATTCACTCAAACAGCTCGATTGCATTTCCTCAAAAATTATTCATTCTCAGCCGTCGCTCAAACAATACATCGTGTATTGTTTCGCTCAAAATTACATCCATGTAATTTTGCCGGCTTTCATTTATAATTTTCGAGGGCAATCTTCGAGTCTTCGTTTCATTTGTACTTTTTGAACCGTGTACAATTAAATTCTTTATCCAATACCCGCCGTAGGCGTGTAACACCGGAGGTGAGACCATGTGGGACTTCTTAAAAATATTATTATTAAACATAATGGACCAATTCTTCAAAATGTTAACAGAAATTTCAAAAGAAGATAAAACAGAAGAAAAAATAAAAGAACTAAAAGAATTACAAGAAAATTTCAACAAAGAATTAAACAAACAAATCCAATTATTATCAGCAGAAATTGATGAAAAATTCGAAGAAATAAAAGACGAAATTGAAGAAAATTAAACATATTATTCAAAAACGTTTTATTAAAACTTAAAATCAAAACCTTTACTTTAACACTATTTTGTAGTATAATGTAATAGTATGATAAAAGTTCTGTAGGTTAAAATACTATAAAAATATTCACATAATCCAAAAAACAAAAGGGGGATGGTAATCATGGGGTTAATCACAATCCCGTACTTTTGCAGGAAGTATGATTTTCATGAAGCGGATGTTTTAAGAAACATTGTAAAATTTCTCAGAATCCAGCCAGTAACAGGAAATTTAGAAACAAGAGGCATGCGATTTTATAGAGAAAAAGATTTGTTTTTTGTCTATGATCAATTAATTAAAATGGCTGAAATCAAAAAAACGGATTTTGAGGAGGTCTAACTAAGCCAGTGCGAAAGCACTGGCTTTTATTATATCAAAATTTTATTGTGAAATCAAATGAATCTTACTTCTTAGCAAGAAATTAATTCCAAAAAATTATATTAAATCTTACCTTCTAATACTTCATTAATCATTTCACACGAAATACTTTCACCTGCTAAAAATGCTTTTAGCCCTCCAGAAAAATTAAACTTCACATTCTCTTTACCAAAAATTCCTGTATATTTATTTATTAAAATCTCTTTATCTTTGAAAATTTTCCTTGCTTCTTCTTCGCTATACCATCTATTGCCTTTATTATTCTCAGAATAATCCATAACATAAGCCTTTCTTTTTTCTCCATCACTAAATACATTAAACATTATGTTTCTCATCTGTAATCCTCAGGAAAAGATTAATTGAACCTTCATATATAGTTTATTTATTCAAATGATGTTTTAACTTCTTATATAATTTTATTCCAACAGCAATACCCAAAACACCAAAAATTAAAATTCTCGAAAGTCTTTCAATAAAAGAAAACATTCCAAAATATTTTGCTATTAAATATTGTGAAATGCCCAAAACAATTATTAAAAAGGCCCAACCAAACATATATCTTGCTGATATTGTTTTATCTTTTAAATTATATCTTACATTTAAAGCATGAAAAAATAAAAGAAAAAAATAGGATATTAATGTTGTTATTGCTGCTATTTCATATCCAAATTTCGGTATTAATAATATATTTAAAACAATGTTTATTACTCCTGCTAATAAAGTTCCTAATGAAATTGATCCCGTTTTTTTATAAAAAAATGCAAAGTTTACATATATTGTAGATAAAAATTGCATATAATATGATACTATTATTATTGGTATTATTATTAAAGAAGTGTTATAAATTTTTGGAGCCATTATTAACCCTAACTCTGGCGTAAGTATTAATATTAATGATAATATTATAATATAAAATTCATTATAATACTTTGATTTAATATTTATATCATTTTTCTTACTTTCAAACATCTTATCATAAAACCAGGGTACCCATGCAAGATTTGTTGCTCCTAATATTATTAACGGAATCATTCCTAATGTATATGCATAACTATATAACCCTACTTTTTCTGATCCTATTATTTTTTGTATAGCCAATCTATCAAATTGAGATAAAATTATACCTGATAAATTATGTAATATTAAAGGAACTCCAATTAATAATGAATATTTCCATGCTTTTAACCATATCAATTTTTTTCCTTTAATTATTATTACCAAAAATAATATTGATGATAATATTATTTTTGAAATTATATCTCCATATATTCTTCCAAGATATTTATTATTTTCTATTATCAATAATAACCATATTGACAATACTACATTTAATAAGGCATTTGTTAAGCTTAACAATGATTTCTTTTTATAATCTTTTTCAAATATTTTTATTGATGTATAAAAAGTAAATATAAATGCTAAATATCCTGAAGTTACTGCCAATATCAGGACAATTGAATCAATATTGAAAATTTTTGAAGTTTGGTTTTTAAATAACCATATAAAAAAGAATTGTATTATAAAACTTATTAATGATAAAAATAAAGTCGAGGATAAAAACTCTTTCTTCTTTTCTTTAAAATCATTAATACCTGTTCCTATTGATGCATGTATATCCAATCCTGTAATAATCATAAATATTCCAACAAATGTTGTATATACTGACACTATACCGTATTCTTCAACTGTTAGTAATCTCGTAAAAATAGGAATGGTTATAAATGCCATTCCTTTTAATAAAAAATCTGTTATTGTATACCATATTCCTGATTTTATAGTTGGGCTATTTTTTATTTTTTTTATTATTTGGTCTATTTTTATCACCACACATTATTACAACAATTTTTTATAATATTCCCATTGTCCTACATCAATCATCTTTTCTTCTGACTTATATACTTTAATTCTTTTATTATTTTCACTTGCTCTTTTCAATAGTTGTGGCATATCTATTTTTTCATCTAATTTTATTAGTTCAATTATTCCTGGATTTAATACATATATACCCGTATTAACATTAAATTCATAATTTGGTTTCTCTTCTATTTTTATATAATTATTTTTTTCATCAAATTTTAAAACACCATATGCTATATCAATATTCTCCCTTGCAGAAATTATTGTTATATCTGCTTTTTCTTTTAAATGATATTCCAATACTTCTGAAAAATTTATATTCAACAAAACATCACAATTTGCTACAAAAAACGGTCTTTTCATGTTATACAATCTAAGATAAGCTATACTGCCTGCTGTTCCAAGAAAATCTTTTTCTTCTATGTATTCAATATTATATTTTAATTCAGAAAAATAATTTTTTATTAGGTCTTTTTTATAATTTACACTCAATATAAACTCATCAAAACCTGAATTTAAAAATTGTTCCATTATCTTTTCAATAATCGTTTTATCTCTATATGGAACTAACGGTTTGGGAATAACTTTTGTTAAGGGATATAACCTCGTTCCTTTTCCTCCAGCCATTATTAATACTTTAGTCTTTAATTTTGATAACTCTTGAAAATTTATTGGTATTTTTAAAACTTTTCTTATTTCCATATTATCATTTAACACTGGCAAATATTCTACATTATATTTTAAAATATCATTATATGATAATCCTTTATATTCTTTTTCAAGTATATATTTGAATTTTTTATTCATTAAATCATACGCTTTTAATTTGGATATATTAGTATTTTTTGAATTGTATATATGTCTTCTAATATCTCCATCAGTAATTGTTCCTATCAACTTATTGTTTTCCAAAACAAACAGGATTTTGTATGGAGATTCATTTAAATTATCAATTATTTTTTCTAATGAAATTTCTTTTGTTATTAAAACAAAATCATTTATTTCTTTTATCTTCATAAATTTCCTCCAATAACAGTTCTGCTAACTTTAAATCTAGATAATTGTCAATATCTATTGATCTATCTGCTGGCATTATATATGCATAACTTTTTTCGCTATAAAAATCTTTTACTTTTAAAAAATAATCTACTTTTGAAATATAAATTGCACCATTTATTCTATAATATTTCGGTAAGTCTTGCCGTCTCTTGTTTTTTACTTCTTCTCTAATGAATTTTGAAAGATTTAAATCTTCTGGAAGTGTGTTGCTAAATAATGGTGAATGTTCTACTTCACATATACTAACAATTGAATTTGCATTTTTTTCAAACAATAATTTAACTGCACTTAAAATATCTTCTGCTTTTCTTAATGGAGATGTGGGTTGTAATAATATAAAATAATCAAAGTTTATATTTTTATTTATGTAATAATTTAAAGTATGAATTATTACATCTATACTGTTTGCTGTATCTGTTGATAATTCAACTGGTCTTAAAAAAGGTACACTTGCTCCATATTTTTTTGCTACTTCTGCAATTTTTTTAGAATCTGTTGTAACCATAATTTCATCAAACACGTCGCTTTTTTTTGCAGCTTCTATAGTATAGCTTATTAATGGTTTATTTTTTAAATTAATTATATTCTTATCTTTTATTCCTTTTGATCCACCTCTTGCTGGTATTATTGCTAAAAATTTTTTATCCCTATACATATTATTTTTCCTCCATAAAATGATTCCATGTAAAACCTTCATCTTCGTTTATTTCTTTAATTAATTTTTTGCCTATTATTATATCTAAAAATTCAGGTTCTAATCCTTCATTTGTTCTTTTTATTTCAATATCTTCAATCTTCAAAATTTCTCCCACTTTTATATTTCTTTTTGCTACCAATTTTTTTCTTACTACTTTTTTTATTTCTATTTCGCTTTTATTTGGTTTTTTTATTCCATTACCTAATGCTTTTTCTATATTTCTTATAGCTTTCACCATTGCTTCCAATTCATCTGGTTCTAATGATGCTTTATGATCTGGTCCTCGTAAGTTTTTATCTAAAGTAAAATGTTTTTCTATAATTTGCGCTCCCATAGCTACAGCCGCAACAGGCACTTCGATTCCTAAGGTATGATCGGAATAACCAACAGGTAATTTAAAAGCTTCTTTCAGTGTGAGCATTGCTTTCAAATTAACTTCCTCATAAGGTGTTGGATAATTTGTCGTACAATGCAAAAGATATATTTCTGAATTTTTATTCACACTATATATAATGTCCAAAGCTTTTTCCACTTCACCTAATGTTGCCATACCTGTTGACATTATTATTGGTTTGTTTTTTTCTGCTATTTGTTTTAAATATGGATAATTTATGATTTCACCAGATGGAATTTTATAATATGGTATTAATTCTTCTAAAAAATCGATACTTTCATGGTCAAAGGGCGAAGATAAAAATTCAATACCTTTTTCATCACAATATTTTTTTAATTTTATAAAATCTTCAAAATTCAATTCAAATTCTCTTATCATATCAATTTGTCTCATTTGTTTTTTTAAATTGTTTTTTTGGTAAGATGCCATTTTAGCAAAAATTGATGCTACTTTATTTGCTTTAAAAGTTTGAAATTTTATAGCATCTGCTTTTGCTTCAGCAGCAGCATTAATTAATTTGTATGCGATATTAATATCTCCATTATGATTTACACCAGCTTCAGCTATTATATAAACTCCATTTTTTATCATTTTATCCCTTCTTTCAAATTAAAAAATTGATATCGAAGAATTCTTTTTTTATTTTTAGTTTTTTGTTTTTTATATAATCTTTTATTATATTATATATCTTTTTTGCCGCCCCTCCTTGGTCATATGGATTTATAATAGTTTCTTTATCTAAATTTTCAGCTATTTTTATCGCTTTTAATATTTCCTTTTTTGACGGCTTTACATCTATTATACTATTTCCCTTTACCCTGCCATTTTGTCTTTCTCCTATATTTATTGTTGGAATTTTAAAAGATGGTGCTTCAACAATACCGCTGGAAGAATTCCCCATTATCAAATCAACATATCTCATTGTTGATAAATATTTTAATGTTCCAAGATTAGTTACTGCTAATACTTTATCAGAATATTTTAAAGAAAATTTATCAATATATTTATTTATTTTCCTTCCACCTTCATCAGCATTGCTTTTTGTTATTATTACCCTATAACCACTATTTATCAATTTTTCTAAAGTATCAAAAATTTCTTTTAATTCATTATCTAATTTGTTTTTATTTAAAGTAGCTGGGTGATATGTAAATAATATATTTTTTTCTCCAAATTTGAATTCTAATTCTTTCTCCAACTCTTCTTTTTTTAATAATTTTAACCCTTTTATATTATCTAATCCTATTGCCCCAACGTTAAATACTCTTTCGGGAGACTCTCCTAATTGTATAACTCGTTTTCTATATTCTTCTGTTGAAGTAAAGTGTAGATAACTCATTTTTGTTATTGAGTGCCTTATTCCTTCATCAATTGCTCCTTCGGTTTTTTCACCACCGTACAAATGAACAATTGGAATTTTCATTATATATGCAGAAATCGCAATAGCCAATGCTTCAAATCTATCTCCTAAAATTACTAGAACATCTGGATTTAATCTTTTCAAAGATTCTGAAAAACTTATTAAACCCAATCCTATGGACTTGTTTATTCCAATAGCGCTATCACTTGATAATAATATTTCTATTTTTTCATTTATATTAAAACTATCTTTTTCTATCTCTTTATACGTTAACCCAAATTCAGGAGAGAGATGCATACCAGAAACTATTATTTGCAACTCATGTTCTTTATTCTCTTTTATAATTTTCATTAATGGCCACAATAAGCCATATTCAGCTCTTGTACCTGTAAAAATACATACTTTTTTCATTTTTATTCCACCCTTATATTTTATATTTATACAAAAATTTATTCCAATCATATTTTGAATTTATTTTATAGAAACTTATATTTACTTTTAAAGCCGCTCCATCTAATTTTTCATCATCACCTATATGAATTACTTCATTAGAATTTAAATTAAATTCACCAAGGAAATCTTCAAACATTCTTGTAGAAGGTTTTCTTTCGGGAGGCTTATAAGAATCCGAAATATAGATTCTATCAAATACATTTTCTATTTTTAATAATTTTATTTTGTTTTTTTGCACTTCCAAATTTCCATTTGTAATTAATGCCAACAATACATTATTTCCCTTCAATATATTTAATACACGAATAGCTTCCTCCCATAAATGTATATTAACTTTTCCATTTCTATATATTTTCAAAACAACATTTTTTACGAACAATTCCCAATCCTCCGGAATTTTACCTTTTATCTCAATAAATGCTTTATCAAAAATTTTATATTGCATTTTATTCAGAAATAATTCAATTAATTTATTTTTATATATAGTAGAGAAAATTTTATATTTTTTTTCTACTTCATGAGATATTAATTCAAACATTTGAAATTCATACTCTTTCTGGTCGAATAATGTATTATCTAAATCTATACTAATTCCTTTTAATCTAATTCTATCAACTCCTCTTTTCTTTTATATAATGCATTATCATATCTCATTAAAAACAAATTTTCAATATAATTATTTTCATTAAATTTAAGATCTTTTTTATAAAACATATTCAATAGTAATTCTATATAATTGGCACCAGCAAAATGAGATAACGGATATCCCCCACCAAATCTGGCATTTATTTCTATAAGATAATAATTTCCATCTTTTTTATTTTTTATAAATTGTACATTTATTACACCATTAGGTTTGAAATTCTTAACAAGAATTTTTATTATTTCCGTTAATTTTTTGTCTTTTTGTGTAACTCCCCTCTCAATTTCTCCTCCTCTTACTTTTAAACGCTTTCTTTGAGATTCAAAAATTAAAACTCCTTCTTCAGTACCAAAAATATCTACCGTTATTTCGTCTCCATCAATATATTCTTGAACAATATATTGATCACTGAGAGAGTTAAATATTTTTTTTAAGTCTGATTTTCCCTTGCATTTAAATATTCCTTTAGATGCTGATCCAGTTCTTGGTTTTAATATTATTGGAAATTTTATATTTTTCTTAAGTAATAAGTTTGATACTTTATAAGTAAATGGAACTCTTATACCAGATTTCTGAGCCCATAAAAACGTTTCCCATTTATCTATTGAAACGTTTATACTTTCTTCTTTAGAAATCATCACAAAAATATTTTCTTTTTCAAATAAATTTCTATATTTAGAAAAATATTTTAATTCTGGATCAATTAAAGGTATAATAATAGAAATATCTTCGGATTTTGCAATTTTTAAAACTTTAAAAACATACTTTTCATTTATTTCATACGGCAATTTAAACGCTTTATCTACAAAATATAAAGCAGGGGATAGTTCATCATAGTCAGCTCCATAAATTTTGAAATTATTACTATATTTAGATAATTCTTTTTTAAAGAGCGCTATTAGCTCAACCCTTCTCCCGGGTGAAGTAAATAATATTTTCATACTCATTCCCTCTTTCATATCAATATTGGATTAGATTTATCTTATATTATAAATTAATAAAAAAGACTTGTAAATTTTTCAAATTATAGATTTTTTTATCTTTTCAACAACAAATTTAACATCTTCTTCTGTTAAATTTGTACTACATGGAATATTTAATACTTTTTCCCAATAATATTTTGCTTTTTTTATTTTATAAGCATAATTTTTTTCAAATGGCTTTTGCAAATGATTTAGATACCATATAGGTCTTGTTTCTATCCCTTTTTCTTTTAATTTTTTTAATAATTCATCTCTGGATATTTTATCATTTTCTATGAATAGTGAATAAAACCAATAATTAGGTCTTGTGTTTTGCCCGAAATTCAATAATCTCAAACCATCTATTTCTGAAATCAATTCTTTATATAATTTATAATTTTTTGTTTTTATTTCAATAAACTTTTCTAATTGTTCAAGTTGAGCAACTCCAAGTGCAGCCTGTAAATTTGTCATTCTATAATTGTATCCTATTTCATTATGTATATAATATAATGAATCATCCTTTGATTGGGTGGATAAGTACTTCGCTTTTTCTGCAATTTTTATATCTCTGGCAACGAGCATTCCTCCTCCACCGGTGGTTATTATTTTATTTCCATTAAATGAATATACTCCTATATTTCCTATTGTTCCAGCAAATTTCCCATTATATTTTCCTTCTGTATATTTTGTTCCTAAAGCTTCTGTTGCATCTTCTATTACTTTTAAATTATATTTTTCAGCTATATTCATCAAACTTTCCATATCAGCCATATTTCCAAATATGTGCACAACAACTATTGCTTTTATTATCCTACCTGTATTTTTGTTTTTTAATCCTTCTTTTGTTAATTCGCAGTTATTTTTTAAAAATTCCTCTAATTTGTTAATATCTATATTTAATGAATCATCACAATCCATGAATATAGGTTCAGCACATAAATATTTTACAGGATTTACTGCAGCTATAAATGTTAAGGTTGGAACTATTACTTCATCTCCTGGGTTAACCCCTAATAATTTTAATCCAAGATGAAGACCTGCTGTCCCACTCTGAACTGCAACTGCTTTTTCAATATTTAAATATTTTGATATTTCTTCTTCAAATCTTATTATGTATGATCCACCTGTAGACACCCACGTGGACTCAACAGCATCTAATACATATTCTTTTTCTTTTCCAATGAAATTTGGTATTGACAATGGTATATATTTCATGCCTTCACCTTCTAAACGTTATATATATCAACTTTAAAATATTGCATATTTTCTTTTATCCATTCTATTGTTTCTTTTAATCCTTCATCCAGTGTGTATTGAGGTTTCCATCCCGTTAATTTCATTGCCTTTTCTGGATTTGATAATAGTCTTTCAACTTCGGATTTTAATGGTCTTAGCCGTTGTTTATCTGTTACTATTTCAACATTTTTTCCAGTTAATTTTATTATTTTTTTGGCTAAATCCCCTATTGATATTTCTTTTCCTGTTCCAAGATTATATATATCTCCAATAGTTTTTTCATGTAAGCCAACTGTTATAAATCCATTTGCTGTGTCTTTTACATAATTTAAATCTCTTGTTGGTGTTAAATTTCCTAATTTTATTTGATTTTTACCCGCAAGTATTTGTGAGATTATTGTAGGTATTATAGCTCTTGCTGATTGTCTTGGCCCGTATGTATTAAACGGTCTTATTATTGTTACCGGCAATTCAAATGATCTATAATAGCTTAAAGCTAAATGATCCGCTGCAGCTTTTGAAGCTGCATATGGTGATTGAGGGTTATATGGGTGTTTTTCGTCTATTGGAACATATTGTGCTGTTCCGTATATTTCACTTGTTGAGGTATGTATTACTCTTTGCACGTTTAATTTTCTTGCTGCTTCTAATATATTATATGTTCCTTCTGTATTAGTTTTTATATATGCAAGAGGAGAAATATATGAATATGGTATTCCAATTAATGCTGCTAAATGAAAAACTATATCTACATCTTTCATTGCATCATACACACTATCATAATCTCTTATATCACCTGTATATATTTCAATATCGTTTTTATATTTTGAATTTTCAAGCCAACCCCAATTATTTTGAAAATTATATCTTACAAATGCTTTTACATTATATCCTCTTTCAACAAGCATTTCTGTTAAATGGAAACCTATAAATCCTTCTGCTCCTGTTACTAATACTTTCATTTTTTCACCTCAATTCTTATTTCATCTTTTAAAAATTTGATATAATTTTCTCTATTTTGACAATATAAAATCGTATTCACCCCTTACAAGATTTGGACAAAAAATAAGAAAGTGATATCATAAAATTGAAAAAAAGAAAGGGGTGTTTTTTAATGAGAAAACGAACTAATTATGAACCTGAATTTAAGTTGTCTGTCGTTAAAGAATATCTTTCTGATGATTCATTAACTCTTACATATTTTGCTTTGCAAAATAGAAATAGGTTAAAATTTTGATTATATAAAATATTTTTTATCTTCGATAAAAATGGGTTAAAAAATATAAAGATTCTAATTATGACGATAATGTGTTTCATTCAAAAAAAGGTCGTCCTAGTTCTATGATTTCTGATATTTCTAAAGTTCCTCCAATTATTTACGAATCTGCTGGTATTATTAAATCTAATTCAAATAATACTAATGATTCTGCTGCTTTAGAGAAAAAACTTAAATATTATGAACAATCGTTATGATTGTCTTCTTCTTGAAAAAGAACTTCTTATTAAAATGCAAGAGGATGAAATTAATTTTTTGAAAAAAAAACGACAACAGCAAAGAAAGTAACTTTTATTGGTGATTTGTCGATTATTACATGATGCTTTGCATCATGATATTTTGATTTTTTTATTTGTTTTAATAAATATATCTTTATAATTTTTTAGTTTGTTTTCAAACTAAAAAAACTTATGGTGTTTCTTTAAATTATATGCTTAATCGTTATAAGATTAAACGTAGCACTTTCTATTTTAAATCAAGATTGTTTTTTTGTTGTTAATCGTTATAGTAGGAAAAATATGCTCTTACTTCAAAGCAGTGGACAGCCTAAATTTAACTAAAAAAAGACCATTTAAAGCAATGTTTCTTTTTTCTAACAACTTTAATGCTTATTCTTCTTTATAGGGTGTCCAATTAGTAAGAAATAAAAAAGGCACTCCTTGATTCAATGTAGAAA
>NZ_AZAY01000041.1 GCF_001021165.1 Marinitoga sp. 1197 | reverse complement strand
TTAATTTTATATTTCTAAAATTAATAATAATTACTCAATTAATATATCACCTGATATATTAATATAGTTAATTTTTTGTTTTATATAGTTTGATAAATATCACCTGCATAAAGCTAGAGATTGATAGACCTTTTATCTTAAAGATAATTATGGGGACAAAAATTTATAATAAGCCTTTTCAGAATAAGTTTATATCGTGTATAAAAATAATAATATCGGGATAAAATCCTGGTGGTTGCTTAAATGAAACATTATTTATTAATTAGGAAGCATTGCTTCCTCTTTTATTTTTTTAATATCATAATTTCATCATTTAAAATGTATAAATTTAAAAAAAATATGGTATAGTTATGTAAAGGAAATATTGGGAGGTCTTTCAATGAAAATTTCAGATTTTTTACTTTCCAGAATAGGATTTATCCCTTTTTCTCTTCAAGGCGATATTGAAATAAACGACTTTCTTCTTTTAAAAATTTCTACACCTTTAAGCGAAACAGATGAAAAAAAAATAAAAACTTTTTTTTCGAGATTGATGAAAATGCCTGTAAAAATAATGTTTAATTCCAAAAATACTTTGGATTATATTTTGGAGAATTGGATAGATTTAATAATCGGTAATGAAGAAGAAAATTATCTAAGATTCTTTTTACCTGATATTGAAAATAATACATTAATTTTTAGAATTTCAAATAAATTTGCACTTGAAAGAATGAAGAAAAATAAAATCGTCATTGATAATATTCTAAAACGAAACCTTGGATATCTGCCAGATTACGAGTTTGTTTATGACGATTCCATAAACATAAATTATGAAAATTTTTTGAATTCTAAAGATAATGATTCACAAATTATTGATAATTCTGATTCTAATGATTTAAATATTGAAACTTTAAATACTACCAATTCAAATATAAATTCTTTTCAAAATACCAATTTCAATCACAAAGAAAACGAAACTAAAAGTGACGATATTGTAATAGGAAAAGGTTTTAAAAGAGTCTCTATTCCTCTTGATAGATTGAATGATATTATGTATCAAACCTCACAAGTAGTTGTTGAAGGGAGAATATTTCATAAAGAATTTAATGATAGAGCTATTATACTAACTATGTATATAACTGATGAAAAAGATTCTATAACTATTAAAGTTTTTAAAAATAATGCTGAAAAAGTAAATAATACCCTTAAAGAAAATGATTATATTAAAGTAGAAGGTAAAATTACATATGATGAGTATCAAAAAGAATATGTTATAATACCAGAAAATATATTAAAAATCCCTCCAAAAGAACGCATCGATAACGAAAAAGAAAAAAGGGTTGAACTCCATGCTCATTCTAAATTTAGCGCTTTAGATTCTGTTCTCGATGTGGAAGAATTAGTAAAAACCGCTGCAAAGTGGGGGCATAAAGCAGTTGCCATAACAGATCACGAAGTGGTTCAATCAATACCAACCTTTTATAATATTGCAAAAAAAAATAATATAAAGCCTATATATGGATGTGAAATTAACCTCGTTAATAATATGGCATCGATTATAAACAATTTTTCAGAAGAGCTATCTTTTGATTCAAATTTCACAGTTTTTGATTTTGAAACTACAGGTTTTGATCCAAACACAGAAGAAATTATAGAAATTGGTGCTGTAAAAATTATAAACGGAGAAATTTCAGATATTTATCATAAATTAATTAAACCATCAAAAAATGTCCCACAAAAAATTCAAGAAATTACCGGAATAACCAATGAAATGTTAGAAGATGCTCCATCTATAGAAACCGTTTTGCCAGAATTCATGAATTTTATATCAAATACTGTTCTGGTAGCTCACAATGCTAACTTTGATTATAGATTTTTAAGGCGTTGGGTTAAAGAAGTTATGAATATTGATATAAAAATTCCTTACATAGATACATTAGCTATGGCAAGAGCTTTACTTAACCTAAAAGGCGGGCATTCTCTTGATAAAGTTGTTAAGGCATTGGGACTTGGAAATTTTGATCATCATAGAGCTCATGAAGATGCCAAAGTTACTGCATATGCTTTCTTAAAGTTACTTGAAAAAGCTAAAGGCAGAGGGGTTAAAAATTTAAATGAATTGATAAATCTTGAAAAGATGATAGATTTTAAAAAATTAAGAAAATATCACACTACAATATTGGTAAAAAATAAAACAGGGTTGAAAAATCTTTATAAATTGGTGTCTAAAGCTCATACGGAATATTTTTATAGAGATACTACTGTATTGCTTACTGAATTATTAGCAAATAGAGAGGGGCTATTAATAGGTAGTGGTTGCTCAAAAAATATTATATTTGAAGAATTTTCAAGAGGAGCTTCTATTGAAGAAATTAATGCATTAATCAGTTTATTCGACTATATAGAAATTCAACCTTTAGATAGTATAGAGCATCCAAAGGTGGATATAAAAAAAATAAAAGAATTCTATAAATTATTATATAAATCAGCTAAAAATTATAATATTCCTGTTGTTATGACAGGCAATGCTCATTATCTTAATAAGGAAGATAAAAAAGCACGCGATGCTCTAATTATAGGTTCTGCCACAAAAGGACAAAAAAAGACGGTATATCCATCTGATAAGTATTTTAGAACTACTAAAGAAATGCTTGATGCAGCTTATGAAATATTTGAAGATATGAATATAGCTCATGAAATTGTTATTAAAAATACGAATAATATTGCAGATTTAATAGAGGAAATTCAGCCTTTAGAAGGGAAATTACATCCACCGATAATAGATGGAGCTGATCAACAGGTTAAAGAATTAACCTGGAAAACTGCTAAAGAAATCTATGGAGATCCTTTGCCAGAAATTGTAAAAGCAAGGATAGAAAGAGAATTAAATTCAATAATTAATCACGGTTATGCTGTATTATATTTAATGGCTCAAAAAATTGTAAAAAAATCAAATGATGACGGATACCTTGTTGGCTCAAGAGGTTCTGTTGGTTCTTCATTAGTTGCAACCATGATGGGAATTACAGAGGTAAATCCTCTTCCTCCACATTATATCTGTTCAGAATGCCAGTATAGTGAATTTATTACAGACGGTTCATATGATTCAGGATATGATTTGCCGGACAAGAAATGTCCTAAATGTGGTAAAGAAATGAAAAAAAACGGTCAGGATATTCCTTTTGAAACATTTATGGGTTTTGAAGGAGATAAGGTTCCAGACATAGACTTAAACTTTTCAGGTGAATATCAATCAAGAGCTCATAAATTTATAGAAGAACTATTTGGTTCAGACCATGTATTTAGAGCAGGTACAATATCGACAGTTGCAGAAAAAACCGCATATGGCTACGTAAAAAAATACGCAGAAGAATATGCCGGAGATTTGAAAAATGCAGAAATTATAAGATTGGCTAAGAAAATAGAAGGCTCTCGTAGAACAACTGGGCAACATCCTGGTGGTTTGATGATTGTTCCAAAAAACATGGATGTTTATGATTTTACTCCTGTTCAATTCCCTGCAAATGATAGAAAGGCTAACACAATGACAACACATTTTGATTACCATGTTATTCACGATGACCTGGTAAAATTAGATGCATTAGGACATGATGACCCCACATTTTTGAAAATGTTAAGTGATTTAACTGGTATAGAATATAAAAATATAAAGATGGATGATAAGGAAACAATGTCTATATTTTCATCATCCAAAGCTCTTGGAGTAGATCTAAGTTCAGAATTAAGAACTACAGTTGGAACATTGGGAATTCCTGAATTTGGTACTCAATTTGTTAGAGGCATGTTAGAAGAAACAAAACCAAAAACCTTCGCTGCACTGGTTAGGATTTCCGGTTTATCCCACGGAACGGATGTCTGGTTAAATAATGCCAGAGATTTAATAGTTGCGAAACAGGCAACTGTTGATGAGGTTATCGCATGTCGTGATGATATTATGAATTATTTAATCCAGAAAGGTCTTGAAAAAAAACATTCATTTTTTATAATGGAAAAGGTTAGAAAAGGCAAAGGTCTGGCTCCAGAAGATGAAGAGGAAATGAAAAAAAATAATGTGCCTGAATGGTTTATAAATTCATGTAAAAAAATAAAATATCTATTTCCAAAAGCTCATGCTGCTGCCTATGTAAGTATGGCATTTAGAATAGCATATTTTAAAGTTCATTATCCACTTGCATTTTATGCAACTTATTTTTCTGTAAAAGGTGATGAATTTAATACAGAAATTATATTAAAAGGGAAAAATGCTATTAGATCAAAGATTTTTGATTTAAAATCAAGATCCCTTGATGTAAAAGAAAAAAATGAATTGACTGTACTTGAATTAGCCTATGAAATGATTTTAAGAGGATTTGGTTTTTTAGCTCCAGATATATATAAATCAGATGCAAAAAATTTCATAATTGAAGAAAAGAAATTGAGAATACCATTTATAAAAGTTCCAAATCTTGGCGAAAAAGCTGCTGTTAGTATTGTAAAAGCACGAAAAGAAAAAAGTTTTTTATCTGTTGAAGATTTATTGAAAAGGACAGGAATAAACAAAACTACAATAGAAACTTTTAGAAAATTGGGTATGTTAAAAGGATTACCAGAAAGAAATCAGGTTAATTTATTTGAAGGATTAATGTGAGGTGATTGAATGCCTTATAGCATTTTGGTGGTTGACGATTCGAGATTTGATAGAATAATTATTAAAAATATAATTGAAGAACTGGGGCATATAGTTATAGGAGAAGCTGAAAATGGAAAAGAAGCTATAAATGAATATTTCAAATTATATCCAGATATAGTATTAATGAATCTTCTTATGCCTGTGATGGACGGTATAGAAGCAATGAAGTTTATTTTAGAGAATGACCCTCAGGCAAATATTATAGTAACCTCTTCATCTTCAGAAAAAGAATATATAAAAAAGGCAATAATAAATGGCGCAAAAGATTTTCTGGCTATTCCTATACAAAAAGAAAAATTAAAAGAAATTCTGGAGAAAATTTAACCCCAACGCTATTTCAGCAGTTGGGGTTTTTTTGCTATACCTTTAATATACTCTGTGGTTTTAAACTTTTATCTATTCTTTTTATCAGACCAGTTAAAACCTTTCCAGGACCAACTTCATATATTTTTTCAACGCCAAATTCCTTCATTTTTTTTATACTATCAACCCATTTTACCGTTCCAGTAATCTGATTTATAATATTTTCCTTTATTTTGATTGGGTCATTTTCTATATTAGCTGTATAATTTTGTATAAGTTTATATTTTGGTGAATTAAAGTTTATATTTTCAAGCTCTTTTTTCATATTTTCTTTGGCATCTTCAATTAATTTTGAATGAAATGGGCCACTAACGTTTAACTCAACAACTTTTTTAGCTCCATTCTCTTTCAATTGCTTTAATGCTTTTAAAACTTCTTCCTTTTCACCGCTAATTACTATCTGTTCTGGAGAATTATGATTCGCTATATTTACATTTTCAAAATTTGTTAAAACCTTTTCAATTTTTTCAATATCAAGCCCTATCACTGCACCCATTGTTCCTTTGCCTGGAGGACATGCTTCACTCATATATTTTCCTCTTAATCTTACCAATCTTACTCCGTCTTCAAATGAAATAACTTCAGAGGCTACCAATGCCGTCCATTCACCAAGTGAATGACCAGCTAAAATTTCAGGAACAATATTTAATTTTTCTATTGAATATAAATACATAATATATGAAATCGATAATAAAGCTGGCTGTGCATTTTCTGTTAATGTCAATTTTTTTTCATCATCGCCATAAATTATTGATGCCAAATCAAGTTTAATCACATCTGACGCTATATCTAAATATTTTTTATATTCTGGATATTTATCCAATATTTCCTTTCCCATTCCAAGAGTTTGAGACCCTTGACCAGGAAATACAAAACCTATCATTTTCTTCCTCCTTTACATTTGCTAAATTTTTATCTAAAGATTTTTTCTAATTCTTTTCCAAACTCTTCTACTATTTCTTTAACACTCTTTATTTCATTGATTAATCCAGCACTTTGACCTGCCATAAAAGAACCATTTTCCAAATCACCATATAAAAAAGCTTTCTTCAAGCTACCCACCATCATTTCTTCCGCCTCTTCTGGTGAAGATAGTTCTAATTTTTTAATCTTTTTTGCAAATTTATTTTTTATTACACGTGCTGGATGACCTATTGATGCTCCTGTTACTATAGCATCTCTTATACCTGCTTTTAATATTAATTTTTTGTAGTTCTCATGCGCTTCACATTCGTGTGTAGCAACAAAACGCGTCCCCATTTGAATACCTTCAGCACCAAGTTCAAGAACTGCCCTCATTCCTCTAAGGTCTGCAATACCACCTGCTGCAATTACTGGTATATTCAATACATCAACCAATTTTGGTATTAATACCATTGTAGACACATCTCCAATATGCCCACCACATTCCATGCCTTCACCTATTATTGCATCTATACCTGCTTTTTCCAGCCTCTTCGCCAGATTTTCTGAAGAAACTACAGCTAAAACCTTTATATTTTTCTCTTTAAGAGGCAATATATATTTCCCTGGATTTCCTGCACCAAAAATAACAACAGGAACATTTTCTTCTTTAACTATTTCTACTAATTGTTCAGCATAGGGATTTACAAGGATAATATTAACTGCATATGGTTTATTTGTTAATCCCTTTATTTCTTTTATGGCGTTTTTTAAAATATCAGGAGTCATACCTCCGGCTCCAATTGTCCCAAGTCCTCCAGTTTCAGAAACTGCCGCCGCCAATTTTGGAGTTCCAACCCAGGCCATTCCACCTTCTAATACTGGATATTTGATTTTCAGCAATTCAGTTACTCTATTCATTGATACACCTCCAGGTAATCGCTGATGTTGTCATTCCACCACCAACTGATATTAATATATGATCTTTTAATTGTATTTTTGTATTGCCATATTTTTTAAATAAAGTTAAAGGAATGCTTGCAGCACCGGTATTACCATATTCTTCTATTATGTTTAAAAAAGTTATATCTTCAAATGTTTTTTTCACACTTTCGAGGATTCGTTTATTAGCCTGATGTGGAACTATTATTTTTTTTCCATACGTTTCTATATATTGATTTATCATTTTTTTCATATTATTAACAGCAAATTTGTATACTCTCTTCCCATCCATAATTATCTTTTTATTATCATTAATATTTAATGCATCCAAATATTCAGAATCATAGATAACCCTATGATCACAAAGATAACCATCATGATTTTCTAAAACCATGGCAACAGCTGCATCTGAAAAAAGTATTGCTGTATTTATATCAGTACTTTCTACAAGATCTGATAATTTTTCTGAAACTATTATTAATATTTTTCCTGCTATTTTTTCTTTAAACATTACTCCTGCTATATGTAAGGAAGTTATAAATCCAACAAATCCATTTGATATATCTATACCATAACGTAACTTATTAATATTTAGTTTTTCAAATGCTCTCACATAAAATGGTATATAATGCGCTCCTGTTGAGGATACAAAAAGAATAGTATCAACATCTGTTAAATCCAACTTTTCAGCTGCCTTCATTCCCATCTGAAATATATCTATATTTGATATATGTCGTTTTTTAATTCCTGTTCTTTTAAATATCCAATCTTCTGTAACATCAAATTTTTTCGCTAGAGTTAAATTATCCAATATTTCTTCTGGAATATATGCTTTTATTTGAGATATATACATTCTATCCCCTCTTTATTCCAACCATTAATTCTGCAGTTACTACTATTTTATCCTCAACCTTTGCTACAGCTTTTAATTTATACATTCCCATTTTTTCCTGTAATATCATAACTTCATACATTAATTTATCTCCAGGTCTAACCTCTTTTTTAAATCTTGCTTTATCTATTCCAAGAAATAAAGGCACAACTTTTTCTTTCAAATCCTTCATTAACAATATTCCTGCAGTTTGCGCCAGTCCTTCGATTATTAAAACTCCAGGCATAATGGGATATCCTGGAAAATGCCCCTGAAATTGAGGCTCATTTATTGATATGTTTTTATAAGCTATAATTTTTTCTTTTGTTATTTCAACAACTTTATCTACCAATAAAAAAGGATATCTATGAGGTAATATTTCCATAATTTCATCTACTCCCACTGAGTAATCACCCCCACTGCATCTGGTCCTAAATGTGTTCCTATGACAGGATCCAATAATGAATATACAATAGTATCATCGTTTATACCTCGATTTCTTAATTCTTCAATCAATAATCCGCCATATTTTAAATTATTTGTATGAATAACTGCGATTTTCTTCATTCTTAATGAATCTATTCTTTCGATAGAATGATTTATAACCTCTTTTATCATTCTATTAATTCCTCGGGCATTTTTTACCGGTATTATTTCGCCTTCTTCAAGAGAAAGAATCGGTTTCATATTTAACAATCCACCCATAAGTGCTTTGGCTTTTCCTATTCTTCCTCCTTTGTATAGATAATCAATATTTGTTACACTAAAGATTGTTCTTACTGTTGTATAAAAATTTCTGGAGTATTCAATCAATTGCTCAATAGAATAATTTCCACTCTTTATTTTCTCCATCAATTCAAGTATTAAAAAACCAAGACCATAACTCGTCAATTTCGAATCTACTGTAAATATCCTTTTTTCGTCAATCATGGATGCAGCAAGACTTGCAGAATTCAGGGTGCCACTTAATTTTTCTGATATTGTCAAAGTTATCAAATAGTCATATCTTTTCAACATATCTCTATAAACTTCTTCAAAATCTTTTACAGAAGGCTGCGATGTAAGTGGAACATATGATCCAACCTTTAATTCTTCATAAAAGGTTGTTGGACATAAATCTATTGCCTTTATATGTTTTCCATCTCTCAGTATATATAACGATGCGTATCCTATATCATTTTTTTCTAAAAAATCTATTGGCAAATTACATGTATTATCTGTTACTAAACCTATTCTCATAAAACCATCTCCTTATAAACTTTTATAAACCACAGAAACGTTATGACCTCCAAATCCAAACGAATTTTTTATTGCATATTGTGTTTTAACCTCTACTGTCTCTTTGGGAATATTGAGATCTAAAAGTTCATCATTTGGATTCTGTAGATTTGGCATTCCATGAATAAAACCTTCTTTCATCTGCAATATAAGACCTATAAATTCAATTGCAGCTGCACCACCTAAAGCATGTCCAAATAATGTTTTCGATCCCTGAATATAAACTTTTTTTGCATGTTCTCCAAATGCATTTCGCAATGCTCTTGTTTCAGCAATATCTCCTGCAGGAGTTGACGTTGCATGACAATTTGCTAAATCTATTCTTTCTGGTTCTATATTAGCGTCTTTTAATGCTAATTTTATAGCTTTTGCTGCTCCTAGTCCCTGTTCATCTGGAGCACTTATGTGATATGCATCTCCACTCATACCAAATCCTTCAACATATCCATATATATTCGCATCTCTTTTCTTAGCATGTTCTTCTGATTCCAACACTATTATTCCTGCACCTTCCCCCATAACAAAACCATCTCTATCTTTATCAAATGGTCGCGAAGCACCTTTGGGATCATCGTTTCTTGTAGACAATGCTTTCATATTAGCAAAAGCTGCTATTGGCATAGGATCAATAGTAGCTTCTGTTCCACCTACAATAGCAACATCCACATATCCATGTCGTATTAACATAGTTCCAATTGCTATTGCATGCAAAGATGATGCACATGCACTTACTGTATTAAAATTTGGCCCCTTTATTCCAAATTCTATAGAAACCACTCCTGATGCCATATCTGAAATCATCATCGGTATTAAAAAAGGACTTACTACTTTAGGTCCTTTTTTTTCCATTTTTAAAAACTCTTTATATAATGTTTTAAATCCACCTATACCAGAAGCTACTATAACAGCTGCATTTTCTTTCCACTCACCAGCTAAATTCAAACCACTATCTTCTAAAGCTTCTTTTGACGCTGCTATTGCAAATTGTAAAAATCTGTCATATCTTCTTGCTAATTTTTTATCCATATATTGTGTTGGATCAAAATCTTTTACTTCTCCTGCAATTTTTACTTTGTGTTCTGCAGTATCAAACTGGCTTATATGATCTATTCCTATTTTCATATTTTTTAAATTTTCCTTAAATTCTTCTTTTGACTTTGCTATTGAATTAATCGTTCCTAATCCTGTAACTGCTACTTTTACCATAATTCTACCTCCCATAATTTTTTATTATATGTAAATTTTCATCCATATTATCTATTAGCAACAATGTGCCACATGTAAAAAAATAGGAACAAATGTTCTATTTTAGTATAGATTTTATACTTATATAAAAAAACATATAATTAAACTGTATAAAATTTATACTATTATAATTTATTCCTAAATATCCTAAATAATGAATATACTATATTCTCCCACGAAAAGAGTGGATAATTAGGAAAAAGACAAATTACCTAAAACCCCAAAAATAGTAATGGATTTTTCTATTATGGTGTAAATAATTTAAAAGAAATTTTGTTGTATCTTTTATCATTTAATCCAATTATGATATAATAAAAAAGAAATAAAATATCAGAAGGTGAAAAATATGGG
>NZ_AZAY01000040.1 GCF_001021165.1 Marinitoga sp. 1197 | reverse complement strand
ATCTTACATGGAATTCTTCAGGAATTTTTCCTAAATTTGTGTTTTCAAAATTTTCATTGAGGATCAACTCATATTCCAAATCTGGTTTATATTTTTCAAGAATAATTTTTAAATCTTCAAGCAAGTCAGGACTGGCTGCCTTCCATTTTACAGCATCTTCATAAATTTGATATATTTCATTATAAAAATTTAGAAATTCTGTTTGACATTCACTTGGAGGATTATTTGGTTTCCATGGAGTATAATTTTTTGAGAAAGAAATTATAATTATAAATAATATCCATACTAAAATAACTATTTTTTTCATAATTAATCATCTCCCATATATTATTTTATAAATATAATAAAAATGATAAATTATTTTAAAGAATTAGTATAGTTCTGAGTTATTATGTAACTATAATACTTCACTCTCTTCCTGCATTTAAGTATTTGGCAAAGTTAGAATCTTATTTAAAAGGATGTGTTTTTATGTTGTTTATCGGTATTGAAATTTCTAAAGGTTATTTTGTTTTTTTTAAAGAAAATCTGCGAATGTCTTTAAAGTATTTTACTTCTGATTTCATTTATAATTTTTTTAACGATAAATTTAATGATTTTATTTATTCTTATAATTTTTCTAATTTTTTCGTTTCTGTAAAATAATGAATTTTTCTTATTTTTGTCTAATTTCCTGGGGTCAAGCTGCTATTTTACCCACTATATTTGGAAAAGGATCATATTTTTTAAAAAAAGGGCTGTATTATATGTTAAAAAATTTTAAAGATAAAAATTAAAGTATTAAATATTACCATGTCCATTTAGATGCGTTATATTTTTCAAATGCTTTATTTAGTTTCTTTGGGTTTCTTTCTCTATTACTCTTACTGATTTTTGAACCACAATTTGGACAATTTTGACCCAAAAATCCTCTTTTTAATTCATTTTCGCATCCAACCCAGCCACACTTTTTACAGACCAATAAATAAGGAACGGCAGTATGACAATTTGGACAATGAAATACATATTGTTCCATTTTATTCCCTCCTAAAATACAGTTCTTACCTTCTTCAAAAATTCTAAAACCATATTGTTTACAATACTTTCATATTATCTTTTTAAGAGGTTTGCCTCCCTGGTGTATAATATAATTAGTTAAATTATCGTTTAATTCGGTAAAATTAAACTATACATTTTTACAGGGAGGTTAAATCATGAGTAATAATCCTAAACAATTTTATCTCGATTTTGTCTATGATGAATATATGAAATCTAATTCTTCTTTTGCTTATATCCTTACCATTTTTGATTATATTGACTGGTCTCTTGTTCCTGAGATTTTAAATCATGCTGCACAAGCAGAATGATTTAATTTAATTTTCTTTAATTTATAATTTTTATTCTTAACTTTTGCGAAGCAATGCTTCTGGTGTTGGTAGAACTGGTTATTCTCCTGTTTCTATGATTAAAGCTATTTTAATTAAAATTATTAAAAATCTTAATTCTACTTCTGATCTTATTGATGAACTTTATTCTAATCCTTATTTAGCCCAAACTATTGGCTTTGATCCTATTAGAAATTATGTTCCTGCTAAATCTACTTTTTCTATGTTTAGAAAATCTTTTGATATTAATATTATTTACCTTCTTATTACTGATCTTTTGTTTAAAGGTATTTCTTCTGGTTTTATCTCTACTGAATTTTTAGCTGTTGATTCTTTTCCAAATCATGCTGCGCAAGCTGCATGATTTATTTTATATTTTTATTTTAATTATTTTATCCATTTGCTTTTTGCAAAGCAAATGTTGATTCTCATTTTAATAATTTTAAGTCTTTTAAACTTGGTAATAATACTAATAAGTTTAAGGACTATTATTCTTCTCCTCTTGATGCTGATTATGGAGTTAAACCCATTTCTAATGATAATGTCAAATTTTATGATAAAGAAGGTAATCCTAAAAAAGTTATGTTCTATGTTGGTTATAAGGCTCATGTTATTTCTTTTTTAAATATTCCTGAATCATGCTGCGCATGCTGTATGATTCTTTTATTTTTTATTTTAATTATTTTATCCTTTTATTTTTTGCGAAGCAAAATGTATGGGTTATCTTGAATTTACTGGTTCTAAGGTCCTTGCTGATAAAGGTTATGATTCTGCTAAGATTTATGATTTTGTTCATCTTGTTTTTGATGGTTCTGCTTTTATTCCTTTGCGTTCTAATTCAGTTCAACATACCCCTGAATCATGCTGCGCAGCTGTATGATTCTTTTATTTTATTCTAAATTTTTTAATATTATTTTTTGTATTATCTTTTGTATTTTTTTGCGAAGCAAAATGTTATGTCCCTTTGTTAAAGAAGATAAACCAGATTCTTGTTCAAAATTAAATTGTTATCGTTATCAAAATTATTCTAAAAATAATTTTAGAATGTTTCTTTTTAGAAATTCCGACTTTTTTAAAAAGAATTATTCTAAACGTCCTCTTATTGAATCTCTTTTTTCAAGGTTAGAATCTATTTTATCCCATACTAAATTACGCTTTACTAATTCCGTTGCTCTTGAAGCTAATCTTATTAATCTATTTTTTATTGCTTCTGCTTTTTTAGCTCATGATATGGGTAGAGATGATTTACTTACTTCTATTAAATCAACTCGTTCTAATTTTGTTCGGAGATAATATACATACTTACTATTGACTATTTTTATTATTTATTTTTTTTTTTTGAAATTTCAATCTTTCAAATTAGCGAATCTTTTTGATTCATTCTTTTGGTTTCTGCTTTTCATACTACTTTTCAGTTTGATTTCGTCCCTTTTTTCTACTTCTTTGTTTCCCCTCTCTCTAATTTTGCTAATTTTTCCCTGTTTACCTTTGTGTAATCTTTTTTGCTTTGCCGTTACTTTCTTTTTCCTCTATTTTTGAAGATCCTATTTTCTTTCATTCATATAATATCATATTTTTTCTTTTTTTACCCACTGTTTTTGGAAGAGAACCATAATTTTTCCTCTGATTCTAAGTTGGCATCTTTTGCTGGTATTCGTTGGGATTTAAACGATTCTGGTAAAGTTTCTAATAATCACAAGCCTTTATCTAAAAAAGGTAATAAATATTTGCGTTATTATTTTTATCAAGCAGCTTCTTCCGCTATTAGATTTGATCCAGTTTTAAAAGCTTATTACGGCACTAAACGTAGGCAGGGAAAATCTCATAAAGCAGCTGTCATTTTAACTGCTAGAAAATTAATCCGTAGTATCTTTTTTATGCTTAAAAATAATGTTTCTTATCAACCTATTGAATTATATCAACCAACCCGGAAGAAGCTAGTTATTCAAAAAGAAACTTAGCCAAAAATATTGCTTTAATTATATAATTTAAATTTTTAAATTCTTATATTTTTAATTTTTGCACACTGTGCATATATTTTGTTATTCTTTTTTTTAATGACTTTTTTGTTTGTTACAATTCTTTTAATTATTTCCTGTTTTTTCTTTTTCTACTTGACTTAATACCGGTGACTTTCAATTGTTTGATTTTTACTTGTTTTTATATGAACTAATTTTAAAGTTAATATCCAGAAACACCATATGCGAAAAACCACAGCATATCATATTCTAATACCGGATTTGCAGGATCGGATATATCTATAATGACCAATCCATTAGAAGAATCCGCAACGAAAGCTAAATTGTCTTTTACATATACTCCATTTGCCCACCTCGCAGTATCGTAATGACCAATTTGTTCTGGATTATATGGATCGGATATATCTATAAT
>NZ_AZAY01000039.1 GCF_001021165.1 Marinitoga sp. 1197 | reverse complement strand
TAAAGAGATATGGATTAGTGAAAAAATATATACTTGACTATCCAAATCTGGAAGTAAAAAACTCATTCTCAAAACTAATATTAGAAGCAAACTATGGACTAAAAGAAGATGAATTAGAAATAGTAAATGAAATATACATAAAAATAGCGGAAAATGACATAAAAGGATTAATAGAAGAAATAAAGAAAATAATAAGTGCAATACCGTATAACTTACACAAAAAAGAAGAAAAGTATTATCACTCATTGATATTTACAATAATAGCATCAGCAGGAATAGATGTAAAAGCAGAAGAATTAACAAACTTAGGACGAAGTGACCTTGTAATAGATTTTGATGAAAGGATATATCTTTTTGAAATAAAAGTGGATAAAAGCGCAATTGATGCAATAAACCAGATAAAAGAAAAGAAATATTATGAAAAATACAAAGGAAAAGAAATATATATAATAGGGATAAACATAGATTCAGAAAAAAGGAATATTGATGATTATATAATAGAAAAGATATAACTGCACACAATCTTGAATTAACAAAATCCCCATTCATGGGGATTTTGTAATAAGGATTTATCAATAATCTCATCAATTAACTTTCATCAAAAATGTTTTCAATTAGCTTTTAATACAGCTAATGCCAATGATGCTAATTTTGATTCCGCGGTATCAGCCCTTGATACTATAACAATAGGTGCTTTTGCACCAAGAACAAGTCCAGCTATTTTTCCATTTGCCAGATATACTGCAGATTTTCCTAATACATTTCCTGCATGTATATCAGGAACAACCAATATATCAGCGTTTCCGGCAACATCACTTTTTATCTTTTTAATTTTAGCTGCCATTTCACTTAAAGCATTATCAAGAGCTAATGGACCATCTACTAAACATCCTTTTATTTGCCCTCTTTTATTCATTTGAGTTATTATTGCAGCCTCAAGTGTTTCTGGCATGTCTGGATTAACTACTTCAACGGCAGCTAATAAAGCAACTTTTGGAGTTTCTATTCCCATGGAATGAGCTAATTCTACTGCATTATTTATTATAGCAACCTTCTGATCTAATGTTGGTTTTATTATCATACCACCATCGGTAACTAATTTTAACGAATTCAATGCGTCTGTTTCTATTAATGCTACGTGACTTAATACACTACCTGTTCTTAATCCCCACTCTTTGTTTAATACAGCTTTTAATAATTTAGAAGTTTTTATTAATCCTTTCATTACAATATCAGCTGCACCAGAAGATACCAACCTTACTCCTTGTTCTGCAGCTTCTTCTTCTGTTTTAACATCAACAATATCAAATTCTTTATTTAATTCTTTTAGATGTTTTTCAATAATTTCTTTTTTACCTATTAATACAGGATCAATAAATCCCTCATCATATGCATTTGACACAGCTATTAATGCTTCTTTATCTTCTGCACCAACAACCACTACCTTTTTTTTACTAACAGTTTTTGCTTTTTCTATTACATCCTGTAACGTCTTCATTTTTTTACCCCCTTTTATTCACCAATATATAAATTTATTGTTGTTATATTAGAATTTAGCGTAGTTGAACTTTCAGAAATTAAAACAGAGCTGACATCAACATTTTGATTATCATCTGAACCAACATTAGTGTTAGACTGTAAAACTCCTATTTCTAAATTTTTTAATGGATCCAACTTTATTTTATTAAATTTGAAATAACCATCTTTATCTGTTATTGTTGAATATAATAATATTTTATTTAAGTCTTGTTTTTCCATAATTGCTACAACTCTGTTTTGTTGTCCTATTTTGGAATCTTTATTGTCATATACATATCCATCTATATCTTTATATGCTGCATTAGAATCTAAAACCATCCAAGTTCTAAAGAAAGGTGTGAATTCAATATTACCATTAAGAGATACGCCCAAATCAAGATCTATAATAATATTATACTCCCTACCAAAAAGGACGTCTGTTGTATCTAAATCAATAGAAATTTGTGTGGAGTTTACTGAAATTTCTTTATTTCCTATATCTATTGTTGAATCTAGAGTTATTTCTATCTTTGAATTTTTTAACGAACTTTCTTTATAAATTGAAATATCTTTTAATTTTTTTAAATTTCCAGCAAGTGTTAGAAAGTCTATAGTTTCATTATTAAGTAAATAAATGGTTGTTGAATCTGAAGTTAATTTTATTTCTTTTACTAATATTTCTGCTTTTGAAATATTTTCATCTGGTGAATCCGTTAAATAAAATGTTATTTTTGATATTTTATCATTTGAATATGTTTCAAAACATGCAGTTAAAACAAAAGAAATTAATACTAACAAAATTATGAACAATTTTTTCATAAAATCATCCCCTTATTTATTATAGGCTGTCTAAAAAGTCTCAAATGAAACGAAGACTCGAAGATTGCCCTTAAAATTGTGAATGTAAGCCGTCAAAATTACATGGAAGTAATTTTGAGCGAAACAATACACGATGTATTGTTTGAGCGACGGCTGAGAATGAATAATTTTAAGGATAATCGCTGTCTGAGTGAATTTGACTTTTTAGACATCGTAATTTATTATATTAAACTAAATAATATTGATAATATTAATACTAATATTATTATAACATTAGCATATTGTGTATAAAAAGTTTTTGTATTTTCTGTCTGAACATAAAAATTTTCATTTGAATATGTTTTAATAGGAAGCGTTTTGACGATTCTACCATATTTATCGATTATTCCAGTAATACCAGTATTTGAAACCTGAATAAATGTTCTTCTATTTTCAACAGCTCTAAATATACTCTTTGAAAAATGCTGAATTAATGCTGTTTTATGACTGAACCAACCATCATTTGAAATTGCTATTAAAAATTGTGCACCATTTTTTACAAAGTTTCTTGATATTTCAGGAAAATAAGTCTCAAAACAAATTTGAACACTAAATCTTTTATCTTTTATATTTAGTGTGGAAAATTCCTTACCTGGGGTATAATAATTTACCAGTTTAAAGAATGAAAATATTCTAAATACACTTTCATATGGCAAAAATTCTGCAAATGGCATTAGTTTTATTTTATTATAAATCTTTTCTATTTCTCCATTTTTATTTATATATAAAGCACTATTATAAAACTCGCGTTTTTCAAAATCAACAGTTGGAAAACCTATTATCCAATTTTTATTTGAAATTTTTACAGCTTCCTGTATTATTCTGAATATATCGGAATCTCTAATATCTTTTATAAATACGGCTTCGGGCAAAATTAGCAAATCAGTTTTATCATTATTTTCCTGTAAATAATTTGATATTTCAACATATGAGCTCCAAGTATTATCGGAATATTTTACTTCCTGTGGAACATTTGTTTGAAAAACACTAACCTTTATGGAGTTTTTATCTGTTTTTATCAATGGTAATTTTTCGTTTATAGAAAAATTTATTATATATAATATACCTATTATTACAATTGCATATTTTTTCCTATTTCTATTGGGAATAAAGGCTATTATAGAATTAACAATCAGTATTAAAATGGTTAATCCGATTGTTCCTGTATATGGTAAAATTTGTAAAAATCCAGTATGTAAATACAAAGCATCCGAAAGATTACCTCCTGTAAAAGCAAAATCACCAAATTCTTTTAATATTTCTGCTGCTGCATATGAAAAAACAGAAAACAATATGAGTGATTTAAATTTTATAACTCTCGATTTTCTAAAATATAATTCGCCTAAAAACCAGATAATATAATATGGAAATGTTAAAATAAATATCATTAGAAGAAAAGAAAGAAAACCTATATACCCTGGAAATGAATTAATTACCTCTGGAATATTTTTTGTCAACACAGGTATTTCCCACCATAATGTGGAAAACATTAAAGAATATGAATATAAAAAAACTTTAAATAATCTTTCAAAGGTACCTTTAGATTTTGAAAATGAATATAAAAATGGGGCTACAGAAAACCAGATAAAAAATGAAAAAAGGTTTCCGGGCATTGAAAGACCTGTTAATATACCAGAAATTATTGGTAATAAATAATTCAGAAAAATCACTCCTCTATAAAACGAAAATCCACAACATGAAATGTAGATAATCTATCATTTTTAGATTTTTTCCATACTATTTTTATTGGAGCTGCAAATTCTGGTTGCAATCTTCCTTTTTCTATCCAATATTTTGATTCTTCATTTCCATATATTCCTGGATTTGCAATAACAGTTAATTCTATGGGTTTATTCACATAGTATACTTCATCTATGCTTTTTTCGTTTTTTAAAATCTCTACAATCTCGTTATATATTTCTTTAGGAGGATGTGGCTTGATGTTTATTAAAGCTATATTTTTTGATAAAGGTCCTATTATTTTTACGTTGGCAATTTCACGTTTATAATCATATTTATCTAAAATATCATGAATTATTTCATTTGCAAAAGAAACGGCTCTTCCATGATAGTCCATATTAATCAATAATTTCAATAAATGTTTTAATTTACATCCCTCTCTGTGAGCGTTTTCACCAACACGTCTTATATTTAAATTATATTTTTTCACTATCATTCTCAATTCATCTTTTGTCAATCCAATAATAGGTGAATATAGATTGTTCATAACTTTTATGCACGTTTTCCCCCACGAGTCCGATTGATTGGCTCCTGTTGCAACCAGATTATTTTTTGCAATATCCTTTACGCCAGACATTTTTAACTGTTTTGTACATTGATTACAATTTGGTCCTTTTTTCATTATTTTGTATTGGGCCTGATGTTTGTCTGAAAATTCTATTTCTAATCCTAATTCTTTAGCGGTTTTTAACACAGATTCAATACTTTTTGAATATGCAAATGGACCAAACAAAACATTTACTAATTTAACTTTTTCTGAACCAAGTGCTTCTTTTGCTAAAAAAGCTGCTATGGTACTGTCCATTCCTCCAGAAAAAGCTACATATAAAGTATTGTCTTTTACAATTTCTTTTATTTCAGCTTTAATCTGTTCTATTTTCAAATTTAAACTTGCATCCATTTTAATGATATATCATCACTCCTTATATATAAGTTTGCATAACTCATTTCACAAAAAGCACCTGGATTTATACATCTTATTCCATTGATAATTATATCGCTTTTTCTATGAGAATGCCCATAAATAAGAATATCAATTTTTTGAAATCTTTTTATTAATTTTTCAGGATCGCCCCAACCAGCTTGATGACCATGAATCATACCTATATTATAATTTCCTAATCTTATAACCCTTTTTTCTGGTAAAGCATATTTTATATCATAATAATCAACATTACCAAAAACTCCGTAAAATATAGGCTTTTGTGCTTGGAAATAAAACAAAACATCTTCTTCTACAAAATCGCCTGTCGCTATTACATAATCATATTCAGAAAAATTAATTTTTTCTAAATTTTCGTATCTATTTCTTGTTGGAATATGTATATCGGAAATCAATAGAATTTTTATCATATTATCACCCATAGCTATTATACCAAATTTATTTAAAAAAATCATTCATATTTTGAATAAAATATAAAAATTTTTCTTAGGGGCTTGATTAAAATAAAAATTTAAAGTATAATATATGTTGAGACGCACCTGTAGCTCAATTGGATAGAGCGTCGGACTTCGGATCCGCAGGTTGGGGGTTCAAATCCCTCCAGGTGCGCCAATTCCACTAATACACGTAGAAATAGTAGTAAAAAAAGGGAGGTAAGATTTATGGCAGAAGTAGAAGTATTAAAAGTTGCTGCGAACTCAAAACCTATAGCTATAGCAGGGGCATTAGCCGCAATTATAAGGGAAAAGGGGAAAGCTGAAATTCAGGCTATTGGTGCAGGAGCAGTTAACCAAGCAGTTAAAGCTGTGGCAATTGCAAGGGGGTATGTTGCGCCAAGTGGTATTGATTTAGTATGTATTCCAGCATTTGTAGATGTTAAAATCGATAGTGAAGAAAGAACAGCTATTAAATTTGTTGTTCAACCAAGATCATAACAATTAAAAAAAGTGCCAGCTGGCACTTTTTTTAATTGGAGACTTTAATATACAACAAATATTATATAAATTTATTCTTGTTCTATTGTATTTTCTTCAAAGAAAAACCTTGTAATTTTTTGTACAGTTTCAAAAACATCTGCCTCTTCTTTTTCTAATTTAGTATCTCTTGATATAACCAAAATATAATCTAAAGTGCCATTTTTTAAATATGGCATAATATATTTTATATTAAATACTTCGTAATATGCTTTTTGTTCATCTGTAAAATTAAATATATTAAAAGCCTTTCCATCATTTAAATCCTTTTCCATATTTTCGAAAAGTTCTAATTCATCTGGAAGGCTTAATTTTCCGAATTTTTTTAGTAATTTTCTATCAGTAGAGTATAAACCGGCTGTGGAAAAAAATATTTCAGAAATACTGCTTAATAATGTATCCATAAAAATTTTTTCGTCCATTTTTTTTGATAGCATTTTTACAATGCTTTCTATACCGGATAATTGATATGAGAGTCTGTCAACAACCATTTCGAGTCTATATTTTTCATATAATTCTTCTTCTTTATCAAATAGCATACTTATCATTCGTATCATATTTTTATCTTTAAATTTTCCATCAAAAAGAAGATATGTATTAAATGGAAATCTTAATATATTAACTTCTTCAAGTTTTAGAAGTAATTCTTCAAAAGTATCATAAGATAATTGTTCTGGATTATATCCTTTTGAATCAAGAATAATCCATTTATCCTTTTCTGAACGTACAATAAGCATTTTTGTACTTTTTGATTCTTTTAGTAACAAATCCCCAAGTATATTATAAAATGAAGGTGTTCCAAGATATATAGCTAATTGATATACAATATTATTCATAAATATTCCCCCTTTATATATTTATACCATCAAAATTATCATAAAGAATTTTTATATAACTACCGATTTTATCAACCTCTTCTAATATTTCTTTAGTATTGATTAAAAAGTTTTGTATTGAAGCACTTATTTCCTGTGCTGTTGCTGCACTTTCTTCAGATATTGCCAGCAAGCTTTCTATATTTTGTGTGGTATTTTCCAATTTTGATTCTTCCTCTTTTAACTTTGATATTAGTATGCTCATTTCAGATGAAATTCTTGAAATTTCTTCACTTGCAACTTTGTTTTCAGTTGAATTATGTTTTAACATTTCTGATTGTTTTTTCATTTCATCAAATTCATTTGTAAGTTTTTGAGTTAAATCGTTTATTCCTGATGAAACAGAATTTAAAAATTCTGATATATTATTTGCTGATTTTTTTGATTCTTCTGCTAATTTTCTAATTTCATCAGCAACTACAGCAAAGCCTTTTCCTGCTTCGCCTGCTCTTGCAGCTTCTATTGCGGCATTTAAAGCTAATAGGTTTGTTTGTTCTGCTATACTCATAACAGCTCCTGCAATTTCTTTTATTTGTTCTGCTTCATTTTGAAGTTTATCTCCAAGATCAACCAATTGTTTAAATCTGTCACTCATTTCCAATATACCATTAGAGGATTCTTCAACGTTTATAGATGAATTTATTATTGACTTTACAGCATTATTCAAAGAATTTACCATTTCGTTCTCTTTTTCTACTATTTCAGATAAAGTTTCAACATTAGAATTTATAGCTTCAGATACATTTTCTGTATCAGAACTAATCTGTACTGATGTATCTGCAACCTGTTGTGCAAGGTCCTGCATAGTATCAATTAAATCCTTTAAATTTTGAGCAGAGTTTGTTACAGAATTTACAGAACCCTCAATTTCCTGAACATCTCCGGTAACTCCAAGTAAAATTTTTCTTAATTCATCGGTTAATACGTAAAATTCATCGGTAACTTCAGAAATTTCTTTTGCGCCTTTTACTACAACAGGATAATCAAAATTTTTCTTTTCATAATTTTTAAATATATCTTTTATTATATTTCTACCTTTTCTATAATCAAAAACACTTAAAAAAGTTAAAATTCCCATAATAATAGCTGTAAATAATCCAGCGAATAATTTATTATCAATAAATGTAAAAGAAAAATAAGATATTATAAATGCAAAAATAGGCATTAATACCACGAACAACTTTTCAAATGTTTTAAAAATTCCTAAAGATAATATATTAAAAATAGACATTTTTTCAATTTTTACATAAGGTTTTTCACCAATAATTTTAACCTTTAAAACATTTAAGCCATTTTCCTGTTTTTCTTCAACTTTGATTACTTCAATTTTTTCATTAAAATAATCAGATACTCCTTCAATTAGTCCAAGAAAATACGGAGAAAAATCTCTTTTAGATTTATAGGTTAAATAAGCACTTTTTTCATTTATTGGTTCATAAATAATGCGTGGAGGAACTAAACCTTTCAATCTTCTTGTTAGTAATAAATGGACGGTATCCATTGCTGCTAAGAACGATAATGCAGAAGGTTTTTTAAAGAAAAGAGGATACCATCTTGAGAAAGTATTTATATTTTCTCTACCAGTTTTTTTCATCATTTCAAAACGAGATATTCCTACTGAATCTGCAATATCTTTAATAATCTTTTCCAGTAAATTTTCATCAAAATCAGCTAAAGGATTTCCTTTATCAGTTTTATCAATATTATTTTTCTTCAATACTTGTTCTATTTTATCTTGACCAAAAAGATTTTCCCATGTTTCAATCCATGTAAAAACTAATAATTTTTTCATGGTATCAACTCCTATTATAAAATTTAAATTAATTTTCATATTAAATTATACCACATTTTTTATTTTATGTTATAATATAATTTGTATATCGGGGAGTAGCGCAGATGGTAGCGTGTCAAATTCGGGATTTGAAGGTCGCCGGTTCGACTCCGGTCTCCCCGACCAAAATGCCTGGATTTAATCCAGGCATTTTTTATATAAAAGATAAAACCGGAATTCCGGTTTTATCTTTTATAACCAGTAATATTTCTTAAAAATTCATATCTTTTCTTTTTATCTTCTTCTCCTTCAATTCCTAATGGCGATTGTCCATCAACTACTCCAATGACGCCCCTTCCTAAGTCTGTTTCAGCTACCAATACCTGCAGAGGATTTGCTGTTGCTGCAAAAATATTTACAATTTCCTGAATCTGTTTTAATCTCGAGAGTATATTTATAGGATATCCGTTTCTTATTATCAAAATAAAAAAGTGTCCTGCTCCAACATTTTTAGCATTTTCTATAGCTATCTCTATTAATTCTTTATCATTTCCATCAAATCTAACCAATCGTGGTCCGCTTGCCTCGTTAAAAGCAAGACCAAATTTCATGTGTGGAACTGTTGTTACGATAGTTTCATATATATCTTCAACAGTTTTTATGAAATGAGATTGTCCAACAATAACATTACAATCGGATGGAAATTTGATATCGACAGCCTCAAATTTTAAATTCATTAATGTCACCTCCGAATTTATTTATTTTTTCCCAAATAATTTTTATTTCATTATGATATTTTTCAAAAACTTTTAAAATTTCCGGATGAAAATGTTCAGGCATTGTTCTATTATCTCCTTTTAATATAATTTGAACAGTTTTTTCGTGAGAAAAAGCTTTTTTATAGGGTCTATTATCCCTTAAAGCATCATAAATATCAGCAATTTTAACTATTGATGCTTCAATAGGGATTTGATCACACTTTAAACCGAACGGATAACCGCTACCATCACAATTTTCATGGTGATATAAAGCTATATTTAATGCTTCTTTAAAATAATCATCGCCAGATAATAGTTTTTTTGAGTATAATGGATGTTTTTTCATCTCTTCCCATTCTTCATCGGTTAGTTTATCTTTTTTAGTAAGAATTTCATATGGGACATATACTTTGCCAATATCATGAAGTGGTGCAAATTTTCTTATTTTGTTAATAAAATTTTTGTCGTATTCCATTTTTTCTGCAATAAAAGCGGATATTTCTCCTACTCTATATATATGTTTTCCTGTGATATCATCATGTCCTTCAGCTATAGAGGCTAACTTTTCTGCAAATTTAAAATAAATATTCTCTATTTTTGTCATTTCAAATTTTTTGTTTAAAAATATTTTTGCAAGATTTGCATAAGCTTTAAATATTTCTTTACTTTCATTTGAAAAACCTTTTTCATCTGGTGTTTCCAATGAAATAAGTAATAAGCAACCTTCTAATTTTGAAGAATATAACATTGCATATTCAAATTTTTTTGTAGCTTTTTTTAAACTATTATAAATTTCTGTATCGATATTTTCTTTGTCTATTTCAAATATTTCATTGTAAGTTACAATTTTTACTGTTTCATAGAAATCAGAAAAATCAAAATTATTAACAGGTATATTTAATGATTTTAATATGTTAATATCATGTCCAACAGCAGCTATATATTCCCATTTATTATCTTTTAAAATTGACATACTTCCATATTTTGCTTCTTTTATATGAAGAATTAAATATTCTAAAACAGATTTGAAATATTCATCTATATTTAATTTTTCATTATCTATTTGATTTATTAAAGATAAAAAATTATAAAAAGTTTTATTAATCTTTTCATTAGTGTAATACATCAACTTTAGCTGATTATTTAACATTTTTAAATTTGTAATAGAAGCAGTTACGCTACCTAACAGTTTACTATAAGATATGCTTATTTCATTAATTTCTTGGAGATTCGATTTTGGTAAAATAAATCCTTCAAATTTTTGCTTATTAAGATTTAATGTAAAATCTTTTGTTATTTTGGATAATGCATTTATAGGATATATGATTTCTTTTATTAAATACCTTTTTAAAAGATAAAGAATAATAAATATTATAATGACAAAGGAGAAAAAATAAGAAATTGATCTTATAAAAGCCTTTTTAATAATATTTTTATCATTAAACTGATAGACTAAATAAATATTATTTATTTTAGCATAATAAAAAGTTTTTCCATTTTCTTTTATTGAACCAAAAATATCTATCAAATCTTTTTTTATTAAATCATTCATTTTCTTTACTTTAGAATTATTAAAAATAACTTCCCCGTCATTATTTATAATATATAAATTTTCATCTTCTTTTAAATTAAAAGTTTTTAATATTTTAAGTAAATTATCATATTTTAAATCAAGAGCTAAAACTCCTATTAATTCGTTATTTTCATTAAATACAGCTTTTGAAATAGTTATAACTATTTTTGTTTTTTCAATATCAGCATATGAATTTGTAAGAGAAAAATTTTCTTTTAAGGCATCTTTATACCATTTTTTATCTTTAAGATTAAAATTTTCTGGAATACTGATTTCAGGATAAATATATAACTGTCCAGATTTATTGGCAAAAAATATGTATTCTATATCCGCTTTATAAAATTCGTATGTTGTTTTTAATATTTCATTTATATTAACATGATCATTGCTTTTTATTTTATTAGAAACTGTATTTATTAAGTTTACTTTATTCTGAAGATTTAAATTTATTACTGATTTTAAATCTAATATTTTAGATTTTATTAAGGTGGTTTCATTTCTAATATTCATATAATAAATCTTTGCAGAAAAATATGTGGATAATAGTAAAATTGGAATTAAAAAATATATAAAGCTAATTCTCATAAAAGCATTTTTTATACTATACATATTTTCACCACCAGAATATCTTTTTCTTTAATTATAACATAAAAAATACTTTTACAATAAATATAATTTGAACAAGTTGATTAAAATAAAAAAGCTCCCTACGGGAGCCTTTTTATTTAATCTTCTAATTTTTTATAAACAAACCACCAATCATATCCTTCATAATTCTTTAATCTTTCTTCTGCTGATTTCACATCTGAAGCTGGTGGAATAATAACTTTGTCTCCTATTAATTCGTTATTTGGCCAATTTGCAGGCATAGCAGCTTTAGATTTATCAGATAATTGAAGTGCTTTTACTGCTCTTAAAATTTCATCTAAGTTTCTTCCTAATTCTGGTGGATAATAAATAATTGCTCTTACAGTGCCATTTGGATCTACAATAAATACAGCTCTAACTGTGTGTGAAGCTGAAGCATGGATTAATCCTAATCTTTCTGCTACTTGCCCCCTGTCATCTGCAATAACAGGATATTGAATTTCTACATTCATTTTTTCTTTTATCCAGTTAATCCAACTGATATGAGAAAAAACCTGATCAATACTTAAACCTATTAATTCTGTGTTTAACTTTTTAAACTCATCATATCTTTTTTGGAATCCTACAAATTCTGTTGTACAAACAGGTGTAAAATCAGCTGGATGACTAAATAATACAAACCATTTTCCTTTAAATGCTTCTGGTAATTTCATTTTTCCATGTGTTGTAACAACTTCTAATTCTGGGAATTTTTCTCCTATTAATGGTATATTTGCCATTTAAAACACCTCCATTTTATTTTTGTAATTATTTCATTTTTATTATAACTCTTTTTTTGGTTTAAGTCAACTATAAATATTAAAAAACATTTGCAAATATATTAAAAAAAGCAGCTAATTTCTCAGCTGCTTAATTATAATTATTCTGGTTTATTATTCAATATTTTTTCAATTTCTTCCATTATTTCATCTGAAAGTTTTTCTTTTATTTCAACTGCCTTCATATTATCTTTGACCTGTTCTACTCTACTTGCACCTGTTATAACTGTTGAAACATTTTGATTTTTTAATAACCATGCTAATGCTAATTGAGCCATAGTTGCATCTAAATCTTTTGCAATTTCAGACAACTTTCTAACTTTTTCAATATTTTCATCTGTTAATAGTCCTTTTTCTTTTAAATGTGAAGATAAATGAGAAAATCTTGACAATCTACTATCTTCTGGTATTCCATCATTGTATTTTCCTGTTAAAATTCCACTTGCTAAAGGACTCCATGTAGTTAAACCTAAACCATATTTTTCATATAAAGGCTTAAACTCTTTTTCAACTTTTTCTCTTACAAACATATTGTATTGAGGTTGTTCCATGGTTGGTGGAATACAATTTAATTCTTTAGCTGCTTCAAATGCTGCCTCTATTTGCTCTGCATTCCATTCTGATGTTCCCCAATACATAGCCAAACCATTTCTAATAATGTAATCCATGGCTAAAACTGTTTCTTCTATAGGAGTTTCTGGATCAGGTCTGTGACAGAAAATTAAATCTACATAGTCTAATTGTAATCTTTTTAATGAATTCCATGTTCCTTCTAATAAATGTTTTCTCGATAAGCCTCTATCATTTGGTCCATTTCCACCCCAGAAAATTTTTGTAGAAATTACTAAATCTGTTCTTTTATATTCTTTTAAAGCCATACCCATTAGAGATTCAGATAATCCATTTGCATATGCTTCAGCATTATCGAAAAAGTTAACTCCGTGATTAAATGCTTCTTTCATACAGGCTTTTACATTTTCAACATCTAACTGATTGCCAAATGTTAACCATGAACCAAAAGATAATTCACTTACCTTTATTCCCGCTTTTCCAAGTCTTCTATATTCCATAAAATCTTCCCCCTTAAATTTAGTTTGTTATACTAATTATAACATATTTATTTTTAATATCAAAATATTTTAGGAGAGCGATAGCTCAAAAGTTTTTTATTAAAAACCAATTTTTTAATTTGAGACTTTTTTGACATCCTAATGATTATAGGTATATTATAAATGCACCAAATATTAATAGAATAGTTCCAAAAACTCTGATAGCAACTTTTTCTTTAAAAATAACTTTTGCAAAAAAAGCTGTTATTAAAGATGAAGTCATTGATATAGGTTCGGCAATACTTACATCAATATATTTGAACATATTTAGCAAAGCAATATATGAATATGCATTTGAAATACCGCCGCTTATTAGAGAAGAAAATTTTCTTTTAATTATATTTATATGTGGTTTTATTGATTTATACTTTATAATAGTTATTATAAAAAAGTATATGCTTACAATTAAATATATTGATATAGAATAACTCAGCGAATCTATATTTTTAACAAAATATCCATCAATTGTTCGACCAATTGCCATTAAACCTGAGGATAGTAACATGGAAACAGCGCCTTTACTTTTAAGAATATTCTTATATGATTCTTTTAAATTAATGTCCTTTTTTAAATATGAAACGCCATATAGCATTAATAAACTTCCTAATATTTTGGTAATTGTTATTTTTTCATTTAAAAATATAGCTGTTGTTATAATCAAGAATATAACATTCATATTATATAGCGGTGCAATTACAGAGGTATCTTCATTTGCTAAGGCATAAACATATAAAAAAAATGATAATGAATAGATGGTGCCACTAAATATTGCTGATTTTAATGACAATATCGTTATATAATTAAAAAATGGGAAAAATGCCAAAAATGAAAAAAAGAAAAAAGCCCACGAAGAAAGTATTTCATCTTCATGGGTTGCTATTTTTTTACCTGCAATTCTTTCATAACCTAATAATGTTATTCTTATGATTAACCATAAATACACCATTTTAATCATCCTAATGCATTATCAAGTATCATCATTAATAAAAACCCAATAATTAAAGAAAAAGTTGCAGCCCTTTCATAACCATGTGAATGTGTTTCTGGAATAATTTCATCGCTAATAACATACAACATAGCACCCGCTGCAAGAGCAAGGAAAAACGGCAATGCTGGTCTCATTAATACAATAAATCCCGCTCCAATTATTCCACCTATTGGTTCAACCCATCCAGAAAATGCAGAATACCAAAAAGCTTGTTTCTTAGTATATCCTGCTTTTAAAAAGGATACTGCCGTTGCTGTACCTTCTGGAATATTTTGAATACCTATTGCGGTTGCTACAACTATACCATTTTTTATCATATCTGTTGTGCCACCGCCAAAACTAACTCCAACTGCCATACCTTCAGGAAAATTATGCAAAGTTATAGCAATTACAAAAAGCCATACTTTCTTTACAACATCCATATTTGGCCCTTCATGCCCTTTTAAAAAATGTTCATGTGGAGCAAATGTGTCCATTAATTCTAAAATTACCGCTCCTACTATTATACCTATTACTGTAATAGTAATTCCACCTAAATCTATTGCCGGAACAATTAATGAAAACATTGTCGCAGCAAGCATAACTCCTGCTGCAAAGCCTAATGCCATATCAAGTTGTTTTTCTGTCATTGTTTTTTTCATAAAAAAAATCGGCAATGCACCAAGTGATGTAGCACTACCAGCTATTAAACTCGCTAATGCTCCATACATAAATATCTGACTTCCAGTTAATTCCATATATTCACCTCCATAAAATTAATTTTTTATTTACTCTTATTATATCATATTTTAAAAAAAGTTATAAGAGTGTCTAAAATTTTCTCTATAGTGATTAAATTATGCTGTGATATAAATAAAAAAATGAGGCTTTCGCCTCAAAATTCATATTCTCCTTGTAAAAAAGGAATTGGAATATATAGCTCTCTGTCTTTTTCCCATGTTCTTTCTCCAGCACTTATTGGAAGTACAAAATTTCCTGATAAAGATAAATTAATTTTATTATTATTTAATGGAAATCCATATTTTACACCAATTCCGGATAAATATAGTTGTTCATATTGATATGGGACAACAATCAATATCCTGCTGTTAAGTCCTATAGACAAATTTTTTGTAATGAAATAGTCTACATTTAAAGCTGGTGAAAACAAATAATTCCATTGCTCAGGATTTTTTTTATCTGGTTCTAATATAAAACCTAAGGAGCCTCCAATTTGAATACTATCAATATTATAACAAACACCAAAATATGGAAATAATGCACCAGATACTGCTATTCCTACTGTATAAGAAAAAATGTTAGAAAAGGAGAATATTGACAAAATCAAAATAAAAATAATAATAATTTTTTTCATTTTTCTCACTCCTTTCGTTAAGTTCTTTCATTTAAATCTTCTTTTTCTAAAACAAATAAATCTTCCACTTTACAATTAAAAAAATATGCCAATTTTAAAGCTAATGATACTGATGGAGAATATTTACCTTTTTCTATATAATTAATTGTTTGTCGTGAAACTCCTATTTTTTTTGCTAATTCCTCTTGAGTTATATCAAACATTGCTCTATATATCTTTAATTTATTTTTCATAAAACTCCCTCCTATTATAATTATAAAACTTACTTGACAAAATGTCAAGTATTTTTGATATTTAATATTAATATTATATTTCTAAATGTATACGATTTTGTTTAGTTACAGACGAATATGATTATTTTACAAATGAATTAGAATGTCTAAAATGAATTATCGAATTTCAATCTTGAATTATTTAAAGATAGTGTAACATTTTTTCTAATTATAAAAATGAATCAAATACATTTTTATATTAATATTAAGCAACGATTATATGTCATTTCTTTACTTTTAATTTGCTATAATGTAATTTAATTGAAAAGTTGTTTTTTTATAATTCAAAAAAAAAAAAAAAAAAAAAAAAAAAAAAAAAAAAAAAAAAAAAAAATTAACATTTAGGTCAAAAAAATTCATATATCGAAAAGAGGGATGTTAGTTGAATCATAAAATAAACTATTTTTTATTTATTATATTTTTTATTATCACAACATCCTTTTCTGAAAATTTAATAATAGGAGTATACAATAATCCACCTTTAACTTATTATGAAAATAATGAGTATAGTGGATTTGTTGTTGATTTAATATTAGAAATTTCAAAACGTGAAAAATGGAAAATTACGTATAAATTTGATGCTTTTGATAGATTATATAAAGATTTAAAAGAAGGAAAGATAGATATTCTTGTTGATATTGCGTATTCAGAAGAACGTGAAAAAAACATAAAATTTAATAACGAGACCGTTTTTGCAAATTGGGGTGTTTTATATACTAATGATAGCAATTTTAATTCAATATTGGATTTAAGATATAAACAGATAGCTGTTGTAAAAGATGATATTTATTATGCAGGAAAAGATGGAATTAAAAACCTATCTAAAAACTTGCATTTACATATAAATTTTCTTGAATATTCTTCCTATAAAGAAGTTCTAGAAGCAGTAAAAAGGAAAGTTGCTTATGCTGGTGTTGTTAGTAGAACTTACAATGGAAAAGTTTATAATCTTCGAAAAACTTCAATCTCTTTTTTTCCTGTTGACATAAAATATGGATTTAAAAAAGATATAGATCCAAATATTATACAAATAATAGACCATTATTTAAATAAATGGAAAGACGATGAATCTTCTATTTATTATAAATTATTAAATAAATACTTTTTAAATATTACAAATGAGATCCCTCAGTGGATTTTTTGGATATTATTTATAGGAATTTTTATTTTATTTATAACCCTATTAATGATTTACATATATAGAAAATCATTATTAAAAGCTACCAAAGAATTAAGAGAAAAGAATGAAAAATTAGAATCAACAAATGAAGAATTAATAGCAATTACCGAAGAGTTAGAAGATTTGTATAAGAAAAATGAGGAATTTTCAAATAATATTATGAAAATGATAGAAATTATGTCAAATATGAAACCTTCAATTTCAATAAATGAATTTTACAAACAAATTTTAGATGTTGCAATAAGTATAATACCTGAAGCAGATTATGGAAGTATTATATTAATTGATGCAAAAAAGAAACAAACAAGGTTTATTGCTGCTCGAGGGCATGATATTAATAAATTAAAAAAAATAAAATCGTTAATAGGGAATATACCAAACAAAGAAAATATAAGGATTGTTGAAAATATTCTTTATACTGAAAAAAGTGAATATTTTTCTGAAAAAGATATTGAACTATTGTTAAAAGCAACTGTTCCCATAAAAGAAACTTTGGTTAAAGAAATACAATTAAACAAAGATTTATGGATTAAAATTTCATTGGATATTGATAAAAGCAGCAATAAACATTTTTCTGAAAATTCATTTAAACTTTTAGATGGATTTGGAAATTTAATAAAGGCTTTTTGGATGGAAAAATCTTTAACAAGAGAAGTAAAAAATGCGTATTTAAGATTTGCAACAAAACTTTCAATAATAGCAGAAGCACATGATGATATTACAGGTAATCATATATACAGAGTTGGAAAAATTTCAAGATTTATAGCAGAAAAATTGGGATTAAATGAAGAAAAATTGGAAGAAATAGAAAGTTTTGCTCCTCTTCATGATATCGGAAAAATATTTACAGATAGATCGTTATTAAGAAAAACAGAAAGTTTATCAGATGAAGAGTTTGAAGAAATAAAAATGCATACAATATATGCCGTTAAATTATTAGATGATCCATATTTTGAAACAGCAAAAAATATAGCTCTTTATCATCATGAAAAATATGATGGAAGTGGTTACCCATTTGGATTGAAAAATGGAGAAATACCAATAGAAGCACAAATTGTTTCATTAGCTGATATATACGATGCTTTACGTTCAGAAAGAACATATAAAAAAAGATTTTCACACGATACTGCTTATAGAATAATAACAGAAGGTGATGGAAGAGTTGAGCCTTCACATTTTCATCCGAAAATTCTTGGGATTTTTAAACAATATCATTTGGTGGTTAAAGAAATTTATAAAATTCTATAGTGGGGGGAAGATTATGAAATTATCCGGAAAAATTTTAATTTTAGTATTGGGAATAACAATATTATCTGTAACTGTATTAACCCTTTTCTCTGTAAACATCTCATCAAAAACTCTAATTGAATCAAATGCTGAAAAACTTTTAGCTGTATCCAAAAAAGTTGAAATATCATTAAACCAGTATTTTAATAGTATTGATGACTTTCTTATATTAAATGCCACAAGGAAAATAATGATCCAAGATGTAGTGAAATTTGAAGAAATATATCATAACCTTGAAAAAAACTATGGAAACCCAAAAGAATTATTGCAAAAGGCGTATATTACAGATAATCCTTATCCTGTAGGCGAAAAATATAAATTAACTGAACTATCTGGAAATTATAAAGAACAACTAAAAGAATATAATTCTCTTCATAAGAGCATTCATCCAACAATAAAAAAATTTATAGATACAAAAGGATTATATGATGTTTTTCTTGTTAGTTTAGATGGAGATATTGTTTATACATATTTTAAAGAACGTGATTTTGCAACGAACCTTTTAAATGGAGAATGGAAAGATACAAATATTGCAAAATTATTTAGAGAATTGAAAAATAACGATGATAATAAGATTCATTATGTTGACTTTGAACCATATGCCCCTTCTCATGGAGCGCCTGCAGCTTTCGCAGGACTACCACTAAAAAATGAAGATAAAGTTGTAGGTTATTTTATAATTCAATTACCAATAGATAAAATAGATGCAGTATTACAGGAAAAAACTGGAATGGGTGAATCTGGAGAAACATATGCGGTAGGTCCTGACTATCTTATGAGAAGTAACTCAAGATTTGAAGATAATACAATATTAAAAAAAGAGGTAAAAACAGAAACAGTAAAAGAAGCTTTAAATGATAACTTTGGATGGAAAATAATAAATGATTATAGAGGTATAAAAGTAATAAGCGCATATATACCATTTGAACACAATGAATTAAAATGGGCAATAATTGGAGAAATAGACTATAACGAAGCAACAAAGAATGTTAAGTATATAATATATATAAGTATTATTACATTGATAATTATAGTAATTGTAAGTACATTTATCAGTGTTATATTTACCAGAAATCTTGTAAAACCATTAAAAATAGCTGTGGAAACATTTGAAAAAGTAGCAAATGGTGATTTGACAATAGAGCTTAATGTAAAAGGAAAAGATGAAATAGCAGAACTTTCAAAATCGTTAAACATTATGGTTGAAAAGTTAAGAAATTCAATAAAAGAGATTGTTAGTGTTTCAGAATCATTAAACAATTCATCAACAGATTTAGCTGCAATATCAGAAGAAAATAGTGCGAATGCACAAGAAATTTCTTCTCAGTCAGAAGTAATAAAAGAAAACACTGAATCATTATCATCAGCAATAGAAGAAGTATCTTCTGGGATAGAAGAAGTTGCAGCAAGTTCTCAAAATGTATCAAAATCAACACAAGAAATGAGTAATAGTGCAGAGGAAACATCCGATTATGCTCATGAAGGGCAAAAGAGTATGGAAAAAGTTGTAGAAAGTATGACAGGAGTTGTTAAACAAACAGAAAATGTGGCTGATATTGTATCTTCACTTGCAAATAAAGCACAAAATATAGGAGAAATAGTAGAAACAATAGGAAATATAACAGAACAGACAAATCTTCTTGCGCTAAACGCAGCAATAGAAGCTGCAAGAGCAGGAGAAGCAGGAAAAGGATTTGCAGTAGTTGCAGATGAAATTAGAAAATTAGCAGAAGAAAGTAGAAAAGCGACAGAAAAAATAGAAGAAATATTGAAAGAGATTCAGATAAATGCAAATAAAGCAAATGAAGCTACTAAAGAAGCAAATGAAGAGGTTGAAAGAACAACAACAATAGTGGAAAATACGAATAAACAATTCCAAGAAATAGCAAATAAAATAGAAATAGTAAAACAATTATCAGAAAACATAACTGCTGCTGCAGAAGAACAAAGTGCAGCAACAGAAGAAATGGCAGGTGCAGTGTCTCATGTTACAAAGAGCGTGATAGAAATAACTGAAAAAATAAAGCATATTGTTAATTCAATAGAGCAAGAAAGAGAAGGTGCAGAAGAAGTTGCAAAGGAAAGTCAAAAGCTTAATGAGCTAGCTGAAGATCTTCAAAAAATTTCTTCTAAATTTATTATTCAATAAAAATGTAGTATAATGTAAATGAGTAAAAAAGTAAATAAAATTTAAAAGGTGGTGAGAAAATGCCACAATATATAAGTATTATTTTAGATAAAGAAAAATATGCAATACCTATGATTAATGTTCAAGAAGTTGTGAAATATGAAAATATTGTAAAAGTTCCGGGTTCTGATAATTACATAATAGGGGTTATTAATTTAAGAAATAAAACTATACCTATAATGAATCTTAAAGATAAACTTAATCTTGGAAACACTATTTTAAGTGATTCAAAAATTGTTATTTTAACAAAAAAAGGAAGTAATTTGGGCATTATAGTTGATGATACTTCTGAGATAATAGATGTTGAAGATCAGGAAATAGAAAAAATAAATAATGATAAATTTTCAACAGTTATTAGAAAAAATGAACATTTGTATAAAGTTATAGAAATAGATAGACTTTTTGAAGGTAATTTTAAAGATTATAAAAAAGAAACATTAGATAAACATATAAAATATAAGCATGAGGAGTTAATTCAAATTTTAAAGTTTAAATTAGGAAATGAAATAATGGCTATTCCAGTAGAAAATGTGCAGGAAATAGTAAAGAAACCAAAGATTTACTCTATTCCAGATATGCCTAATTTCGTAAAAGGGGTTATGACATTAAGAGGCGAAATAATACAAATTATAGATTTAAATGCGCTATTTAAAAAAAATAATTTAGCTTTAAAAGAATTAATAATTATAAAAATCAATGGTACAAAATTTGGTCTTCATGTAGAAGAAGTTAAAAATATTACAAGTGTAGAAATAGAGTCTATAAACAAATTGCCTGTAACCTCGAAAAACTCGAAAGTTATAGGGGTGATAAATTTAAATGGTGAAATAATTACACTTTTAAATTTAGGAAAAATTTTTGATGAATTGGGGATAGAAATAGAAAAAATTGTATTAGATGAAAATAAAAAAAATGAAGAAACAATTGATGAATCAAAATTGTTTTTAATTTTTAAATTAATTGATGAAAAATATGCAATAGAGATAGAAAAAGTAAGAGAAGTCACAGTGTTAGGAAACGAGAACGTTAATGATGTAGTGAATATTCGAGGTGAAATAATACCTCTGATAAATTTAAATGAAAAGTTTAATGGAAAAAGCATAAACTCAAAAAATATAATAATAGTAAAAGGAAAAGAAAAAGATTTTGGATTAATTGTAGATGAAGTAGAGGAAATTACAAGAGTAAATAAAAGTAAAATAGAAAAAGTACCAGCTGAGGTTATGTCAGAAACTTCTAATGGTAAGTATTTAAAAAGTATAATCAATCAAAATTCTAATTTGACTTTTATTATTGATATTGAAAAACTGAATGTTTAGATAGTAGCATTGAAAAATTGTTTGAGCGTTATTTTTATAAAAATGAATCTTTACTTCAAAGACAAAAAACCAAATATCCAAATAGGATGTTTGGTTTTTTATTATTCTAAAACAATATTTTAAATTCATGTTGATATTAAGATAAAAAAATTAAAATAAAGATATTATTGCAAAGATGAGAATAGAATAATTATGATATAATAGATATAGATATCAAATATAAGAATAACCTCAAATAACCCGCCATAGACGTGAATATTTTCTTTGAAAATATTAAAGAGTTTAAATTTTAAAATCTTAAATCTTAATCCTATACCCCACCGTAGGTTAAATAATTACACCGTAATTATTTAATAGTTTTTTAATTTTAAAATCTTAAATTTTTATCCTAATCCCTACCGAAGGTTTGAATATTTTTTTGAAAATATTGAAAAGTTTTTATTTAAAATATTAAATTTAAATCCTATAACCCGCCGTAGGCGTGTAACACTGGAGGTGAGCGATAGCTCAATTTTAATTAAAATCCAATTTTTAATCCTAACCCCTACCGGAGGTATGTCATGTGGAGGTGAGCCATGAGAAAAAAAATACCATATGGAGAACAAAACTTTGAAAGAGTAATAATGCAAAATTATTATTACATAGATAGAACAGAATATATAGAAAAATTAGAATCATTAAATGAAAAAAATATAGTGTTTTTAAGGCCAAGGAAATTTGGAAAAACATTGTTCTTAGATACACTTTCAAAGTATTATGATATCAATTATGCAGAGAAATTTGAAAAATTATTTGGAAAATTATACATAGGAAAAAATCCAACACCATTAAAAAACAGTTATTATATATTGTATATGGACTTTTCTGGAATACAAACAGAAAATAAAGAAAAATTAATAAATAGTTTTAAAAATAAAGTTATACGTTCTCTTGATAATTTCAAATATGAATATAATATAAAAACCAAAATAGAAAAAGAACTAACAGAACCAGCAGATATTCTTGGTTCATTTCTTGATGGAATAAAGAATGAAATAAGAAAACCGATATACTTATTAATAGACGAATATGATCACTTTGCAAATGAATTATTGAGTTTTAACCTTGATTTATTCAAAGACAGCGTAACGAAACATGGATTTGTAAGAAAATTCTACGAAGAAATAAAAAAAGGAACAAAAACAATAATAGAAAGACTATTCATGACAGGTGTAAGTCCAATAATGCTCGATTCATTAACCAGTGGATTTAACATAACAATGAATATAACATTAGCACCAG
>NZ_AZAY01000038.1 GCF_001021165.1 Marinitoga sp. 1197 | reverse complement strand
CATTATCAGTTCTAATAATTAAATTTTGAGGTATAGCATTTCTAAATTTAATAGCCTGCTTAACAGTATTGATAAAATCTTTAGCTTTAATAGAATTACCAATATAAACACCAACAATTGACCTATCAAAAGAATCAATAATACTTAGAATACAAACAAACCCATTAGTTTTAGTAAAAACAAATTTAATATCAGCTTCCCAATACTGATTAGGGCCGGTAATATCATGATTTTTAGGTCTTTTTTTAGGATGTTTTGAATGACGATGATAATTTCGAGTTAAATTAAGTTCTTTTCTTAATCTATGAATTTTTTTGTGATTAATAATAATACCGTATTTTTGTTTAAATACAACTGCAAGTTTCTTAGACCCCAGAGTTTTGTAAAAAAACTCTGGGTTAGAAGGATCATCAATTGATAACAAATCAACAAGTAGTTTTTTAATATGATCATCATAAACCTTTTCACCTTTAGTATTCAAAGAATAACCTTTAAAATATTTATTTTTCCTATTATAACGATTAACAGTAAAAAACAATCTTGATTTAAAATAGAAGGTGTTACGTTTAATCTTATAACGATTAAGCATATAATTTAAAGAAACACCAAAGTTAGTATATTTATTAATAAGCAGTAAATCTCCAATAAAAGTTACTTTCTTTGTTGTTGTCGTTTTTTTTTCAAAAAATTAATTTCATCTTCTTGCATTTTAATAAGAAGTTCTTTTTCAAGAAGAAGACGCTCATAATATTTAAGTTTTTTCTCTAAAGCAGCAGAATCATTAGTATTATTTGAATTAGACCTAATAATACCAGCAGATTCGTAAATAATTGGAGGAACTTTAGAAATATCAGAAATCATAGAACTAGAACGACCTTTTTTAGAATGAAACACATTATCGTCATAATTAGAATCTTTATATTTTTTAACCCATCTTGCAAAAACAGAATCTGGAATAGAATACTTTTCACAAATATCTCTTTGAGTTAATGAATCATCAGAAAGATATTCTTTAACGACGGACAACTTAAATTCTGGTTCATAATTAGTTCGTTTTCTCATTAAAAAACACCCCTTTCTTTTTTTCAATTTTATGATATCACTTTCTTATTTTTTGTCCAAATCTTGTAAGGGGTGAATACG
>NZ_AZAY01000037.1 GCF_001021165.1 Marinitoga sp. 1197 | reverse complement strand
TTCAGATTGAAGACAAACCTCTTTGCTAAATCAAGCAGAGAGGTATTTTTTATCTTTGAAATATAAAATTGAGAAATTTTTTTTGATTTTTTGGAGAGCAAGAAGAAAATTTTGAAGTTTTTTCGAAAAATTTGAGGTTCCCTTCCTATTTCTCCATAGCCATATAGCCATTTTCTTCAAATTCATGGCTGCAAAGACTAATAAAGCTTCCATGGACACTTTTTCTTTTCCTCTTAATGTTGTCCATCTCATTGAATGTTTTTCTTTTAAATCTGCAAATACTCTTTCTATTGTTTCTTTTCTTCTTGAATATACTTCTTTTCCATACTCACTTAATCTGATTTTATCTGCTTTTTCTATTTCATCTTCCCAAATGTGTCGGGCTATCCTTTTGATTTTATCTTTACTTGATGTACATTTATCTAATAATGGGCACATTTCACATATTAGTCTATCCGATTTATATTCTTTATATCCTTCTCTAGTGGTTGTTACATATTTTAATTCCTCTCCTTGAGGACATATATATACGTCTCTTTCTTTATCATATTTGAATTTTCTTTTATTCATCATTCCTTTTCTTCCTATTGGTCTTGTGTATGGTACTACTGGTATTATTCCTTTTTCAAATATTGATTTTATTATGAATCCTTTTTTATATCCTGCATCTATTGCAACTGCTTTTGGCTTTTTATTTGTATTTTTTATCGCTTCTTCTAATACTTCTTCAAACATTTCACTGTCATGGATATTTGCCCCTGTTACTTTTACTCCTAATACAAACCCATTCCTATCACTTGCTGCATGATAGGAATATGCAAACATCTTTTCTTTTCCCTGTTTATTTAACATTCCGCTTTCCGGATCTGTTGTACTTTCCTTTGTTTCTTTCTTTTTAGGTTCTTCTTTTTTAGGTTTTAATGACTTTTTCCCGTGTTTTTTTCTATCTTCATTGATTTCTGCTTCTAATTTAGCCTTGTATGATTTTGTTTCTTTTTCAATTATTTTTTTTATGTATTTTTTCTTATTTGCATTTGCTTTTACATGAGTTGCATCTATGAATATCTCCTCTGCATTTATTAAATTATTTTTTATTGCCTCTTCTAATATGTGTTTAAATATCTTTTCAAATATATCTGTCCCTCTAAATCTTCTCTCGTAATTCTTTCCAAATGTTGAAAAATGTGGAATCTTCTCATGTAATCCATATCCTAAAAACCATCTATATGCCACATTGGTTTCTATTTCTTTTATTGTCTGTCTCATGGATCTTATTCCGAATATATATTGTATCAGCACTATTTTTATCAATACTACTGGATCTATACTTGGTCTTCCATTATCCTGTGAGTACTTATCTTCTACTAACTTATATATGAAATCAAATTTTATTGCTGCTTCTATTTTTCTTACTAAATGGTCTTCCGGCACCAAATCCTCTATTGCTACCATCTCTATTTGTCTTCTTGCATCTCTTTTCCTTTTGGTGATCACTTCTTTCACCTCCAAAAAAAAATCCAAGTAA
>NZ_AZAY01000036.1 GCF_001021165.1 Marinitoga sp. 1197 | reverse complement strand
TCCTGGTTGTCCTGCTGCGTTATGCCATATTAATTCTTTTACTTTTTCATCGAATATTTGTCCTGTTTCTGTTTCGTGTTGTAAAAGTAAATCATATACTTGTTCTTTGGTAAAGTATGGCACTTCTAAGTGTTCTGCTATGTTGAATGGACTGGCATTATCTTCTAATATTCCACTTAGATATCCTACGCTTATTAATATTACACTTCTGAGTTTGTATATTTCCCTATCATGATATATTTTTCTTATCGTATGCAAAAATTTGTTCATTAATTTTTCATTATCAAATTTTTCAAATTCATCTATCATTAATACCACTTCTTTTTTTGTTGCTTCGTGTATTTTGTCTATAATCTTGTTTATTTCCCTTATATTTTTATATTCTTCTTTTTTTATTCCTATTTTTATATTTTGATTTTTTAATTTTTTTATTATATCTTCTAAAAATACTTCTATAAACTCTTTTTCATCTTCTAAGCCATCATAATCTTCAAAAGATATAAAAATAGGTAAATATTTTTCTTTTGTTTTTTCAACTATATCTTTTAACAATGTTGTCTTTCCACTTTGTCTTGGCGCTGATACTGTAAAGTATCTCCAATTTTCTATATGATCAAGTGCCTCTTTCATTATATCGGGTCTCTCAATATAATAACATGTCTTTTTATCAACAGGACCACTTGTGCAGAATCTTCTCATGGCTCACCTCCGGTGTTACACGCCTACGGCGGGTTTTAGGATTAAAAATTGGATTTTATATCTTTTCTATTATATAATCATCAATATTCCTTTTTTCTGAATCTATGTTTATCCCTATTATATATATTTCTTTTCCTTTGTATTTTTCATAATATTTCTTTTCTTTTATCTGGTTTATTGCATCAATTGCGCTTTTATCCACTTTTATTTCAAAAAGATATATCCTTTCATCAAAATCTATTACAAGGTCACTTCGTCCTAAGTTTGTTAATTCTTCTGCTTTTACATCTATTCCTGCTGATGCTATTATTGTAAATATCAATGAGTGATAATACTTTTCTTCTTTTTTGTGTAGATTATACGGTATTGCACTTATTATTTTCTTTATTTCTTCTATTAATCCTTTTATGTCATTTTCCGCTATTTTTATGTATATTTCATTTACTATTTCTAATTCATCTTCTTTTAGTCCATAGTTTGCTTCTAATATTAGTTTTGAGAATGAGTTTTTTACTTCAAGATTTGGATAGTCAAGTATATATTTTTTCACTAATCCATATCTCTTTA
>NZ_AZAY01000035.1 GCF_001021165.1 Marinitoga sp. 1197 | reverse complement strand
TAATAATGACAGCAATAATATTACCAATAGGAATATATTGGTTTAAAAACAGTTTTGATAAAGCAAGAAAATATGGAACAATTTCACAATATTAAAAACAGAAAAGGAAATGATAAAATGGAAAATATAATAGAAATAACAAATTTGACAAAAATATATAAAAACAAAATAAAAGCACTGGAAAATATAAATCTTACAATAAACAAAGGAGAAAAAGTAACAATCTTTGGACCAAATGGAGCAGGAAAAACAACATTAATAAAAACAATAGGAATGTTTATAATACCAGATAGAGGAAAAATAAAAATAAAAGGATATGACACACAAAAAGAAGAAAAAAAGATAAAAAAAATGATAACAATATCAACAGCAAATGAACGGTCATTCTATTACCGATTAAGTTTAGAAGAGAATCTCAAATTTTTTGGGATGTTAAACAATATAACAGGAAAAGAATTAAAAAAGAAAGTGGAAAAAGGATTAAAAGAGATGGGGCTATACGAAAACAGAAAAATCAAATACATGGAAGCATCAACAGGAATGAAGAGGAGATTGAATTTAGCAAGGGCATTAATAAAAGAAGCGGAAATATATTTACTGGATGAACCAACAAATGGTGTAGATATAGAAACAAAGATAAAAATATACGAAATAATGGAAGAATTATCGCAAAAAGGGAAAACGATAATCTTAGCCAGTCATGAGGTAAGTGAAATAGAAAAGACAGACAGGATAATAGTGTTAAAAAAAGGAAAAGTAGTGGCAGACAAAAAAACAGAGGAAATACTCAAAAAAACAACAAAGGAAAATGAAGAAAGGTTACTGGAATTAATCAAATAGCATAAAACCAATTAATCATTAACATCAAATAATAGCAAGAATATAAAATTGCATCAATACATTAAATAAAAATTTAACCATAAAAATATATCAGGTGATAAAATAATTATATAAATTTATTAAATTTAAGAAAAGAAAAATTGATTGTAATTTTACTTGAATTTTACTAGGAATTGTATTAATTGTTACTGGCCTATTTTTTGAATTCACAATATTTGGAGTTACGAAAATTTTATCATTATACGTAATATTTTTAATTTTAATAAGTTATTTTATTATTTCAATATATAAGAGTACAATAGCTATATCTCTCTTTTCTTTGGGATTTATTTTTTTGAATTTCATTTTGAAAATTGATTCTACAACAAATAAATATTTAATATACGAATTGTTTTTGTTATACCTAATAATAAATTTATTTATTTATATTTTCATATGGATGAATCGAAGATTAAAACAATAAGGGAAAATAAAAATGTACAAAAAAGGGTCTCTTTCCAAAGAAAGCTGACAAAAGAAATGTTTTGATAATAAAATGACGTCTACAAAAATTGTAGACGTCATTTTAAAATTGCAGATTAAATGTGAATTGCCCAACCTTCTATTCCTCTAAATGCCTCCATAATACCTTCGGAGAGTGTTGGGTGTGCGTGTATCATTTTGGATATATCTTCAGGCAATAATTCGGAATTTTTAGCAAGTAATACTTCATGAATTAATTCTGTAGCTTCAGCACCTATTATATGAGCTCCTAAAATTTCATTAGTTTCTTTGTCTGTTAATATTTTAATAAATCCTTCTGATTTTTCTATTGCAACAGATTTTCCAACACCTCTGTATGGGAAAGAAAATTTGTTATATTGAATATTTTTTTCTCTTAACAATTCTTCGGTATAACCAAAACTTGCTATCTGAGGTTCGGAATATATAGCAGATGGGATTTTGTAAATATCTACAAATTTTTCTGTACTATGTCCAGCAATATGTTCTACAACAATTTCACCCTCTTTTGAAGCAACATGAGCTAATTGTGGTGTTTTTACAATATCGCCAATTGCATAAATGTTATCTGCATTTGTTTTGTAATACTCTCTAACTTTAACAAAACCTTTTTCTGTTTCAATACCAATTTTTTCAATACCAATGTTTTTGGTATTTGGTTCTCTGCCAACGGCTATAAGTATTTTTTCAGCCTTAATAATATTTTTTCTATCTTCACTTTCTAATTCTAATGTAATTTCGTTTTTTGTTTTTTCTATTATTCTTGACTTTGTAGATTTGTGGATTTTTATATTTCTTTTTTTATATACTTTTTCAAGGAATTCTGCTATTTCTAAATCTTCAGTTGGTAAAATTCTGTCTAAAATTTCTATTATATGAACTTCAACTCCAAAAGAGTTCATTATATAACCAAATTCAATTCCAATTACTCCACTGCCTATAATAGCTATTGATTTAGGTAAATTCTCTAACATTAAAGCACCATTTGAACTTAATATTTGCACTTCATCTATTTCAAATCCAGGGATGGATTTGGGTTTTGAACCCGTTGCAAGTAAAATGAATTTTGATGTGTATATATCTTTATCATTTACTATTACTTCATTTTTATTTAATAACTTACCTTCGCCTGAAATTAAATCGATTTTGTTTTTCTTTAGTAAATATTGAACGCCTTTTGAAAGCGTATCTGCTGCTTTTCTTGATTTTTCAAATATTTTTTTATAATTAAAATTATCTAAATTAAATTTTATTCCCATATATTCTAATTCTTTTATTCTTGAAAAAGTTTCAGCTTGATGTATTAAAGATTTAGATGGTATACAACCTATATTTAAACAAACACCACCAACTTTATCTTTTTCTATTATTGCAGTCTTCAATCCGAGTTGTGCAGCTCTAATTGCAGCAACATAACCACCTGGACCTGAACCTAAAATAATTAAATCATATTTCATATTATCACCTCAAAGTATTGCTAATATTGGATTTTCTAAAGTTTCTTTTAAATCTTTCATAAATATAGCAGCAACTGCGCCATCTATTACTCTATGGTCTGAAGATAAAGTCATTTTCATCATTGGTTTAATAATTATTTCATCATTTTCGACAATAGGTATCTTTTTTATCATTCCAATAGCAAGTATTGCTGAAGCTGGTGGATTGATTATCGCTGTGAATTCATCTACTCCAAATGACCCAAGATTACTAATTGTAAATGTTGCATTTGTATATTCTTCTGGTTCCAATTTATTATTTTTTGCTTTTTCTATTAATTCTCTTAACTCATTTTCTATCTGTAAAATTCCTTTTTTATCAACATTTCTTACAATAGGTGTAATTAATCCATTTTCCTGAGCTACCGCTAAAGCAATGTCAATTCTACCAAATTCAATTATTTTGTCATTTAGCAAAGTTGAATTTATTCTTCTGTGCTTTCTCAATGTATTGGCAATTATTTTTATCAAAAATGTATTCATTGATATTTTTTCGTTCAATCTGTTGTTTATCGTCTTTCTATTTTCCATTATATTTTCCATATTTACGCTAAGAGTTAAATAAAAATGTGGTGACGTGTATTTTGATTGTGACAATCTTTCACCAATAATTCTGCGTTTGTCTGATAATGGAATTATTCTATCTTCATCACTTGTCTCAACATAGATAAGTTTATCTTGCAGCATTGTTGCTTGAGAAACTGTTGCAGTGCTATAACCTTCAACATCTCTTTTTATTATTCTTCCTCCTGGACCAGTTCCTTTTATTCTTGTTATATCAATGTTTTTCATTAATGCTATTTTTTTTGCTAAAGGCGATATTTTAATTCTGTCTGAAATACTTTCAAATTTAGCTTCTTTAGCTTTAATATTTTCAATTTCTCTAACAGTTTTTCTTTCTGTTGTTTCACTTTTTATCTCTTCACTTTTCACTTTCTCAATATTTTCATTTAATAAACTAGAAATATCTTCTCCAGGTTCACCAAATATTGCTATAGGGTCACCAACAGCAGCCTTTTCACCTTCAGGAACAAGTATTTTTAATAATGTTCCCTCTTCTGTTGCTTCATATTCCATTGTTGTTTTATCTGTTTCAACTTCACAGAGAACATCTCCTTCTGTGAAAGATTCATTTTCTTTTTTTACCCATTTTACGATAGTGCCTTTTTCCATTGTGGGAGATAAGGCAATCATTAGTAATTTTTCAGCCATAATATCGTCCTCCTAAATGTACAAAACTTTTTTAACAGCTTTTATTATTTTATCAACAGATGGTTGTGCTGCTAATTCTAATTTGTGGTTATAAGGCATGGGTACATCTTCATTTGTCACCAATTCAACTGGTGCATCTAAGTAATCAAATGTTTTATTTGAAATTAGCCATCCAATATGAGAAGCAACACTTACAAATGGCCACGATTCATCGACAATTACGCATCTATTTGTTTTCTTTACAGAATTTAATATTGTTTCTTCATCTAGAGGTCTTATACTTCTTAGATCTAGCACTTCAACATCAATACCATCTTTTTCAAGTTCTTTTGCGCTTTCTAATACTACTTTTAAAGGTTTAGAATAGGTGATTATAGTTACATCTTTTCCTTCTCGTTTTATATCTGCTTTTCCAAATTCTATTGTATATTCTTCTTCAGGAACTTCACCTTCCCAGGAGTACATTAATTCTCCTTCTAAAAATATAACTGGATTATCATCTCTTATTGCTGTTTTTAAAAGACCTTTTGCATCATATGGTGTAGCTGGAGCTACAACCTTTAAACCTGGCACGTGTGCAAAAAAAGTTTGTGTAGCCTGTGAATGCTGGGAAGCTAAATATTCTGCAGGTCCATTAGGTCCTCTGAAGACTATCGGAACCTTGAATTGTCCACCTGACATATATCTCATTTTTGCAGCGTTATTTACAATCTGGTCAAAGGCTTGAAGTGCGAAATTAAATGTCATAAATTCAACAATAGGCCTTAACCCTGCCATAGCAGCACCAATTCCGACACCAGCAAATCCGCTTTCTGTAATAGGGGTATCTATAACTCTTTCCTCACCATATTTATCATATAGTCCTTGACTAACTTTATATGCTCCGTTATATTGCGCGACTTCTTCGCCCATTAAAATTACATTTTCATCCCTTGACATTTCCTCATCCATAGCTTGCCTAATGGCTTCTCTCATAGTAATAATTGGCATCTTTCTCACTCCCTTTTAAGCGTAAATATCCGTATATAATTCATCTAAATCCGGTTCAGGACTTTCTTCTGCAAATTTAGCAGCATCTTTTGCAATCTTTTTGCATTGTTTGTCCATTTCAAGAAAGTCTTCTTCACTAATAATATTATTTTCTTTCAATAACTCTTTAAAACTTATTATTGGATCTTTTTGCTTATATTTTTCAAGTTCTTCTTTTGTTCTATATTTTGCAGGATCACTCATTGAATGACCTTTAAACCTGTATGTTTTAGCTTCAAGTAAAACTGGAGTTCCATTTTTTGCTATTTCAATAGCTTCTTTAGTTGCTTCGTAAACTTCTAAAACATTCATTCCATTTACTTGTTTTCCATTCATTGCATATGAATCGGCCATTATTGAAAAATCATCTATTGCTGAAACTCTCCTATAATCAGTTCCCATTCCGTAATGGTTATTTTCACAGATATACACAACAGGTAAATTCCATATTTTTGCTAAATTCAAACTTTCATGGAAAGCTCCCTGGTGAATTGCACCATCACCAAAGTAACACAATACAACACCATCTTCCTTATTGTATTTTATTTTTAAACCAATACCTGTAGCTACAGGTATTTGAGCACCTACGATTCCATTTCCGCCAAAGAAATGTTTTTTATAATCAAAAAAATGCATCGATCCACCTTTCCCTTTTGAACAACCAGTTATTTTTCCATATAGTTCTGCCATTAAAGAATTTGGATCTAAACCTGTTGCTAATGCATGTCCATGATCTCTATATGCTGCGGCAACATAGTCTTTTGTCATATCTAAATTTGAAATTGAACCAACTGCTACAGCTTCTTCACCTATATATAGGTGTAAAAATCCACCTATTTTTTTTAATCCATATGCCTGAGCAGCTTTTTCTTCAAATCTTCTTATTAAAAGCATTTTAAATAATAAATCTTTAAGTAATTTGGTATCGTAATTTTTTAAATCTTTCATAATTATTCCTCCCTAAAATTAATTCTTTCCTTTATTCCTTTCATTGTGTCGTAATATACGATTTCTTCTATTATTGTTTCTAATACAACAAATTCCGCATCATCTTCTAATTTCCATATAGCTACTAAATTTGAGGATAAATTTTCTAAAACTTCTGATTTAAACAGAGCATCTTCAATGATGTTTATTTTTCCATAAATATTTATAACCTCTGTTAGACTTTTGTTTTGAATTAACCATTGAACTTTACCATTATTTTTTAGATCATTTACTTTTGGAAAATCTTCTAATGTGATTGCGTAAGTACAGTCTGTGTTATAAGGCATCAAGCATGGTGACATCCATCTCAACTCTGGATAACCGTCTTTATTAACCCATCCTAAAACACCGGTTTTTGTTTCAGCAAGAAATTTTCCTAATTTTTTCATAACTTCTTTTTTATCCATAATAAGCGCCTCCTAAACTTTTTGGTAATTTAAATTTTCAAAATTCATCAAATCAAACTTCAATGGATTTTTTAATTTTTTTGAATTAATATATGTTATATAACCATTTTCAACCTTAAATTCATTATCTTCAAATTTAAAAATAAATTTAGGTGTATTTCCATATACCCATTCCCATGATTTGTGTTTTTCTATTAAACTTTCATCTCTAAAATATTTTGTAGAAACTTTAATAGTTGTTAATCTTAGATATTTTGATGTTTCTCTTATAATATTGTTTTTTATCATTTCTTCGTTTATACAATAATTAATTTCTTTAAGATTTATTACCTTAGAAGGTTTAGATTCTGTAGCTTTCGTTTCGATTTTCTCGTTTTTTCCCAAGACCTTATTTAAAAACTCAAGATTCGAATCAATTAATAATGTTCCATGATGCAAAAATTTATCTTTTTTTATTGAAAAAGCACTACCTGAAAATTTGTAATCTTTATATATCAGGTCGTTTTTATAATTTTTTTCCACATCTATATCCATGTTTTTAAGAGTTTTTATTATAATTTCAAATATTTCCTGGCTATTTAAATAATTTTTGGGCGAAACAAAAGAATAATTTAAATTCCCCAAATCATGAAAAACTGTTCCTCCACCAGAAATTCTTCTGGCAATTTTGATTTCTCCATTTTTTACCAATTCAAAATTAAAATTAATTTCTTTCCAAGGATTCTGATGTTTTCCTATAACCACAGAATTCTTACTTTTCCAAAAGAAAATAAAAATATTGTTGTTGGTATTGTTTATTAAATATTCTTCAATAGCCAAGTTATAATGAACATTTGTATTTTTGGATTCGATTATATATAATTTCATTGTTTCTCCTTCTTTTTTGTAATGATTTTAATTTTATTCCCATTCAAATTCTACCATTTTTATCGGAATTAAAAGTTTCGAAAACATTACAAATTTAATTTTAGTGTAATTTTTGTATGTTATTTAAGTAAAATTGGGAATAAAAATAATTATTTCATCGTTTGCAAAACAAACTAACCGGAGCTTTTTTTTGCCCCGGTTAGTTTATAACTGTGTTTACAATATCAATTAATTCGTCAATTACCTCTACCGCTGTTAAAATATTATTATGTTACCTTTTTATAGAATTTTTAAGCATTTCCTCTAATGATTTGCTTTTTACAAGATTTTTTCTGATTTTCACCTTTATTTTATCATTTATCAATTTTTTAAGAATTTCAATATCTATATTCTTATGTTTTATAACAATATTGGTCTTTTAACGTTTATTTAGTAAGATCAGATTGGATTAAAGGTAAGGTTATTTCAAAATTTGTAATTGCTTTTCCTGATCTTTTATATAAATCGCTTCTATTTGATGAGTCAAGACATTTCTTGACTATCCGTTTTCTATAACCTTGTTTACATATAAATAGAGCTTCTTTTGGATTTTTATATTTTGAAATTATTGCAAGATTATGTTCCCGTGGAATTTTTGTAATTAGTGCAACAGCTTGTTGGACTAATTTTTTATCTCCAGAATAAAATAAATACCACTTTTGAATATACATTAAATTTCTACAGGAAAAACCTTTTACATCAGGAAATTCAGAAATTAAATCTTTGCTTAACTTATCTATTAATTTATCTCCCCATTTTGCTTCTTTTTGTTTTTCAACTATTTCTTTTCCGAGTTCCCAATAGAAATTAAACAGTTTTGAATTAGCTTTAACTGCTGCTTTTAGCTGGTTTTCCCTTAATTTTTTCTTTAAATCTCTTAACCAGTTGGTATAATCTTTTTCTTTTAATAGATCACTCATTTTTCATCCTCACTTATAACTGGTTTTCAAGATTTTCCAGTATAAGTTTGATCACCTGATATATTAATTATCAATTTAATTATTGAAAATATACTGTAAATTTTTTTATTTGTATTGACTTTTCTTTTTTTTTTTTTATATAATACTTGTGAATAAAATTTTAAAATGAAGATTTAGTATAATTTTAATATGGTGCTCAAAAAATTGAAGAATTTAACCAAAAAGGCATTGAAGGATGGAAAGAAACTGCATACGGCGCAGCAGCCGGTGCTATAGTTGGTGGTCTTTGGGGAGCAGCTGCTAGTGGGGGACCTGGTATAGTACCCGGTATTGCTATAGGAGCAATTCAAGGAGCTATAGGAGTTGATGTTGCAGAATGGCTAAAAAAATAGTTATTACAATAATATTAGGATTATATCCTTATATATTTTTATTATTATCAAAGATATCAGATAATTTTATAATAAAACAAAATACAGTAAATTATTTGATATCTTCTGTATTGTTAATTTTTTCTTATATTATTTTTTCTTTGATAAAAAGTAAATATAATCAAAAAAGTAATATAATAAATTTTTTCTATCTTATTGTTTTTTTTAGCATTACATATTTTCTTATCTGGAAACATTTTATAGTAGTACTTATTTTTATTACTGAACTAATAAGATTATTCATAAAACCAAATATTTCTAAACGTATTGAGAAAATTAAATAACATTTGTTATTTAAATATAATTTTTCTAGGGTGTATTCTCTAAAAAGTCAAGAGATGTATTTGTCAAGTGAATAG
>NZ_AZAY01000034.1 GCF_001021165.1 Marinitoga sp. 1197 | reverse complement strand
CTGGTGCTAATGTTATATTCATTGTTATGTTAAATCCACTGGTTAATGAGTCCAGCATTATTGGACTTACACCTGTCATGAATAGTCTTTCTATTATTGTTTTTGTTCCTTTTTTTATTTCTTCGTAGAATTTTCTTACAAATCCATGTTTTATTACGCTGTCTTTGAATAAATCAAGGTTAAAACTCAATAGTTCATTTGCAAAGTGGTCGTATTCGTCTATTAGTAAGTATATTGGTTTATCTAAACTATCCACTGCTTCTGATAGAAATGTATTCATTATATCTGCTGGTTCGCTATATTCTTCTTTGATTGTTATATCTTGTTTATATCTTGTGTTAAATCCTTTTAATGCACTTATTATTTTATTTTTAAAACTACTTATTAATTTTTCTTTATTTTCTGTTTGTATCCCAGAAAAGTCCATATACAAGATATAATAACTGTTTTTTAATGGCGTTGGATTTTTTCCTATGTATAGGTCTTTAAATAATTTTTCAAATTTCTCTGCATAATTGATATCATAATACTTTACAAGTGTATCTAAAAATAATGTTTTCCCAAATTTCCTTGGCCTTAAAAACACTATATTAGTTTCATTCAATGATTCTAATTTTTCTATATATTCTGTTCTGTCTATGTAATAATAATTCTGCATTATTACCCATTCAAAATTTTGTTTTCCATATGGTATTTTTTTTCTCATGGCTTTCCTCCGGTGTTACACGCCTACGGCGGGTTTTTTGATTAAAATTTAGATTTTATTAAAAAAATTTTTGAGCTATCGCTCTCCTCCGATGTTACACGCCTACGGCTATATACACGCTTCCGCGGGCATCGGTTTAAATTTTTTTTATTTTAAAAAATTAAAACTTTTTATATACTAAACAAAATGCATTTGAAATTTTTTATTAATATAGAAACCCAAAAAGATATAACGGAATTATCCCTTTTTCACCATATAATATATCATCCTTTATAATAAAAGAATTTTCTATTTTATTTTTTATTTGTTTTTTTCCTTTGTTTTTTCCTCCGAATATATAGGATAATATCCATACTTGTAATATTCCTGAAAATCCAGAAGGATTTTATTATTTTCGGCTATATTAAAGGCTATATCTCGATAATTCTCTATTAATTCCTGAAAGTCGTAATGTTTATATTTTTCACCATATTTAATATTTAAAAATTCTCTAAAAGATAATCCATTTAGAATATATGTAACGCATCTTCTTGAAAGATCATATTTAGCTTGTTTAATATTAATACTTGAACTGCCGGAAAAAATAATTTTAATATCATCGTAAAAGTCATAGATGTTTTTGATTTCCTGTTCCCAATTTTTATACTTATGTATTTCATCTAAAAAAAAATTTTTTATTCCATACCGCGTATAAAGACTTTCAATAACATTAATTAAATTATTTTCTAAAAAGAATATATGATCTAAACTCATATATATAGTTTTTGACAAATCATATTTTTCTTTAATTAATTGTAACATAAGAGTCGTTTTTCCAGTACCCTTAGCACCTAATATTCATATTAATCTATTGTTGATATCTATTTTATCATATAAATATCTTTTAGTTATTATATTAATATTTTCTACTTTCTTTCTTGATAATCTTATTAAAAATTCCAAATAAATCACCTCATCGCTTCGACTTTATTCTTTATATCATATATAATATGACATATTTCTGGAGTAAATTCAATTTTTAGAATGAAAAAATATGATTATACTCCAAAAAAATCATAAAAATGTTCTAATTATTATTCAATAGTTTTTTCATTAAATCGCCTTCACATACCTATATGCATCTATTCTAATCATATTTTTGCTTTCTTTTTTATTATAGCATAAATTTAACTAATATTTATTTTTATAGTTCTTTTTACATTAATAATTACATTCTTAGATGCATGAGTTTTTATTAATTTTTTATTATAAACCAATAAAAAAACGCCATTCCAATCATAGAATGGCGTCCTAAATTATTTTCTCTAATATATCATCCTCTAAGTTTCAATTGTTTATTAGCTACTGTTTCGTTTAATCTTCTAACTGGTGTATTTACTGGAGCTTCTTTTAATATTTCTGGATTTGTTTTGGCTTCTTCTAATATTTTATGCATCACATCTATAAAGTGATCTAACTCTTCTTTGGATTCTGTTTCTGTTGGTTCTATCATCATAGCCTCATGAACTATTAACGGGAAATAAATTGTTGGCGGATGTATACCGTAATCTAATAATCTTTTTGCAAAATCTAAAGTTTTTACTCCATATTCTTTTAAGAAAGTTCCGTCGATTATAAACTCATGTTTGCATATTTCGTTATATGCTATTTTAAATTCTTTTTCTAATTTTTTCCTTAAATAGTTAGCATTTAAAACAGCCATTTCACTTGCAAACTTTAATCCTTCTTTTCCCATCATTAATATATATGTATAAGCTCTAACCATAACACTAAAGTTCCCATAAAAAGTTCTTAATCTTCCTATACTTTTTGGAATATTATAATTTAAATAATATTTTCCTTCTTCATTTATGTCTACAATAGGCTTTGGTAAGTAATCCTTTAATTTTTCTTTTACACCTACCGGACCACTACCCGGACCACCCATTCCATGCGGTGTTGAGAATGTTTTATGTAAATTCAAATGAACTATATCAAACCCCATATCTCCAGGTCTTACTTTTCCCATTATTGCATTCAAGTTTGCACCATCATAATACAATAATGCATTATGTTCATGAGCTAATTTTGCCATTTCTAATATATCTTTTTCAAATAAACCAAGTGTATTTGGATTTGTTAACATTATCGCAGCAACACTATCATCCATAACTTTTTTAAATTCTTCTAAATCTACTCTTCCATCTGGCCCTGATTTTACTTCAACAACATCAAACCCTGCCATTTTTGCAGAAGCTGGATTTGTTCCATGAGCAGAATCTGGCAAAATAACTTTTGTTTTATTTGTATAACCATTATCTTCTATATATTTTCTTACAATAAGCATTCCTGTTAATTCACCATGTGCTCCTGCTGCTGGTTGCAATGTAACGGCATCCATACCTGTTATTTCACCAAGATATTTTTGTAAATTATACATCAATTCAAGCGCTCCTTGAATATGCTCTTCTTCTAAATACGGATGTATATTGTTAAATAAGTTTGCCATTTCTTCGTTTAACATCGGATTATATTTCATTGTACAAGAACCTAAAGGATAAAATCCACTATCCACAGAATGATTTTTTCTTTCTAATTCGTTATAATGTCTAACAATTTCTAATTCATGTACTTGGGGTAAACTTGGTTCTTTTTTTCTTAATAATTCTTCTTCTAATTCAATTTTTGTTTCAGGAACATCTAATTTTGGTAGAGAAAATGCGGTTCTTCCACTTTTATCTTTTTCAAAAATCAATTTCATCTATTTCACCTACCTTAGAAATCAAATAATCAATTTCTTCTTTTGTATTTAATTCTGTTGAACAGAATAATGCATAATTTTTCTTATCTTCAAAGAATTTCCCTAAGTTTAAAGGTCCTATATATTTTTCTTCTAATAATTTTTTATTAAATACCTCTAAATCAAATCTTGGTTTTATAACAAATTCATTGAAAAATTCCCCCTCAAAAACAGGATCAAACTTTTCAGATTCAATTAATTTTTTCGCTAAATAATGTGCTTTTTGATAATTTTGATAAGCTATTTCTTTTAATCCTTCTCTTCCAATAATGCTCAAATAAACAGATGCAATAACAGCCATTAATGCATGATTTGAACAAATATTTGATGTAGCTCTTGCTCTTCTAATATGTTGTTCCCTTGTTTGCAATACCATTACAAAACCTCTTTTTCCATCTGCATCAATTGTTTCTCCAATAATTCTTCCAGGCATTTGTCTTATATACTTTTGTTTTGATGCGAAGAAACCAAAAGTAGGACCTCCAAAAGACATGTAATTCCCTAATGATTGACCTTCACCAACAACTATATCTGCACCTAAATTCCCTGGTGCTTCTAATAACCCTAAGGCTATGGGATATGCATTTACTATTAATAATACTTTTTCAGGTAATATTTCTTTTATTTGTTTAATATTTTCAATAATTCCAAAGAAATTTGGATATGAAATTACAACTGAACTCGTATTTTCATCTATTTTAGATTTCAAATCTTCTAAATTTATCTTTCCTGTTTTTTCATCATAATCAATTAATTCAATTTCTATATTTTGAGATTCTGTATATGTTTTTGATACTTCAATGTATTCTGGATGAATTGATTTTGCTACTAATGCTTTATGTTTTCTGTTTACCCTTGATGCCATTAATATAGCTTCAGCAACAGCCGTCCCACCATCATACATAGAAGAATTTGCTACTTCCATACCTGTTATTTCACAAATAGCTGTTTGAAATTCATATAATGCTTGTAATGTTCCTTGAGAAACTTCTGCTTGATATGGCGTGTATGCAGTCAAGAAATTTCTTTTTGTAGATAATTGATATACTGCTGAAGGTACATAATGCTTATAAATACCTGCTCCTCTAAACATTGCATAATTTTCTAAATTAGTAGTTCTTTTTGATAATTCTAATAACTCCCTTTTAACTTCAATTTCCGATTTGGATTCAGGTATATTCAATTCTCCATCAAATAATTCTGGAATATCTTTGTATAACTCTTTTATATCATTAATTCCAATTACTTTCATCATTTCTTTTATATCTTCTTCTGTATGTGGAATATATGGAAATCTTTTCACCTATTTCACCTCACTCTTAAAATTTCAAAGACCCGGAAATCCGGGCCTAAGATTATAATGAGTTTTTATATTCTTCTTCTGTTAATAATTCATCTAACTCACTTTCGTTAGAAAGTTCTATTTTTACTATCCAACCTTTTCCTTCTGCATCTTCATTAATAATTTCCGGAGACGCATCTAATTCTGTATTTACTTCAATAACTTTTCCTGATATTGGAGAGTAAACATCACTGGCAGATTTCACTGATTCTACAGCACATAAAACTTCACCTTTTGAAATTTCTTTTCCTTCTTCAGGTAATTCAACAAATGTTACATCTCCTAATTCTTCTGCTGCATGTGATGTAATTCCTATTGTAGCAATTTTACCTTCTACTTCTACCCATTCGTGAGTTTTTGTAAATTTTTTCATTTTCATACCCTCCTAAGTTATTTTCTATTTTTTACACTACCTCTATAAAATGGTGTTTTTATTACTTTTGCTTTTATTCTTTTACCTCTTACTTCTATTTCTATTTCTGTATCTTTTTTGTAATACGGCTTATTTAGCATAGCCAATGCTATTGGTCTCTCTAATGTTGGAGACATTGTTCCGCTTGTAATAAAACCTACTTCTTTATCCTCACTAAATACTTTATAACCATGTCTTGGAATACCTTTTTCTAACATTTCTATGCCCTTTAATCTTCTTCTAATCCCAACTTCTTTTTCTTTTAATAATGTTTCTTTACCAATGAAATCTTTTTCCATATCAACTGCCCATTTTAGCCCTGCTTCAAAAGGGGTAATTTCATCTGTCATATCATTTCCATATAATAAATAGGTAGCTTCCAATCTTAATGTATCTCTTGCACCTAATCCCGCTGGTTTACCATCATATTTAGACAATAATTCTATTAACTTTCTCCACATGGGAATTGCAGCTTCTTTATCAAAGTAGATTTCAAATCCATCCTCACCTGTATACCCTGTTCTTGAAATTAAACATTTTATTCCATTAATTCTTCCTTCAGTGAAATTATAATATGAAATTTCTTTCAAATCAACCCCTGATATTCCTTGTAACATTTCTTCTGCTTTTGGACCTTGAACAGCAATTTGTGCTGTTTCGTCTGAAATATTTGTTACATTAACTTCGAATTTTTCTGCCTGTTTTAATATCCAATTATAATCTTTCTCAATATTTGAAGCATTCACAACTAATAAAATATGTGTATCTGAATATTTATAAGCTAATAGATCATCTATAATTCCACCATTCTCATTCAACATTGGTGAATAAACTATCTCACCTGGCTTTATTTTTTCTACATTATTTGTAATTATATAATTTACAAAATTTTCAGCATCTTTTCCTTTTATTTCTATTTCCCCCATATGAGATACATCAAAAATTCCTACATTATTTCTTACTGTATGATGCTCATCCTTTAAAGATGTATACCATACTGGCATTTCCCAACCACCAAATGGAACCATTTTTGCTCCTAATCTTACGTGTTCTTCAAAAAGCGGTGTTCTCTTTAAATTTTCCATTAATCTGCCTCCTTATTTTCCAAAATTTCTTTTGCATTTTCATAATCATTTTCTTTAACAAAAACATTCATTATTGTTCCATTTCCAAAAAATTCTCTTCCTATACCTATTTCTTTTGGCGCTTTTACTAATACACTTATCCCTTCTGATTCTAATAACTGTTTCACCAATTGCGCTTCGAAATCATTAATATGAGATTTTAATAATTTCCACATTATTTTATCACCTCACTAATGGTATTATACATCTAAATTTTGTATTTATAAAGAAAAGAAATTTTATAAAAAACGTGGTATAATTACAATAAATGGCAATAAATGAAAAAAATTTCATATATTCATAGATTTTCGCGTTTAATAATATTAAGGAGGGAGAGTTTTATGCCTGAAATTAAAAAAATAGGAATTATTACCAGCGGTGGTGATGCACCCGGGATGAATGCTGCAGTTAGAGCTGTTACCAGAACTGCTGCATCAAAAAATATAGAAGTTATAGGCTTTTATAAAGGATATGCTGGAATTTTAGATAAAGATTTTGTCGAATTAACTTATTCTTCTGTAGGGGGAATAATGGAAAAAGGCGGAACTATATTAAGGACTGCAAGAGTCCCTGAATTTAAAAATCCTGAAATTAGGGCTGAAGCTGCAAAAAATTTAAAGGATTTAAAAGTTGACGGTTTGGTTGTTATAGGAGGTGAAGGTAGTTTAACAGGTGCTAAACTATTGTTTGAAGAACACAATATTCCTGTTATTGGTATTCCAGCCTCCATAGACAATGATATTCCTGATACAGATATGGCAATAGGTGTTGATACATGTTTGAATACTGCTGTGGATGCTATGCAAAAATTAAAAGATACAGCATCTTCTCATGAAAGAGCTTTTATAGTTGAAGTTATGGGAAGAGGTTCTGGATATATTGCTTTAATGTCTGGTTTATCTGTTGGCGCTGAAGCTGTTATAATTCCAGAAGTCCCTGTTGATTATAATGAATTAACAGATCGAATTTGGCAAGAAAGAAAGAGGGGTAAGATCAATTGTATTGTGGTAGTTGCTGAAGGTGCGGCAAGTGCCTACTCAGTTGCAAGACATTTTGAAAATAAAATAGGTTATGAAACACGAATAACTATTTTAGGTCATATACAAAGAGGTGGTTCCCCAACTGCATTTGACAGAATATTAGCTTCAAGAATGGGATATTCTGCAGTAAACTTTCTTTTAGAAGGAAAATTCGGAACTATGGTTGCTTTAGAAAAAGGCCAAACAGTTACTGTTCCACTTGAAAAAGTCTTAAGCGAAAAAAAGATTTTAGATCCTAAATTAATAGACTTAGTAAATACATTATCTTAAGGAGTGATTTTATGAGAAGAACTAGAATTGTTGCTACTATTGGACCAGCTACTGAATCTGAAAATATGGTTAGAGAATTAATAAAAGCTGGTGCTGATGTTCTAAGATTAAATACATCACATGAAAGTCCCGAAGTTCACCAAAAAAGAATTGAGGTAATTAAAAAAGTAAGAAAAGAATTTAACAAACCCGTCGCAATTTTATTAGATTTAGCTGGGCCTAAAATAAGGACAGGTAAATTTAACAAAGATGAAGTAACCTTAAAAGAGGGACAGGATTTTATACTAACAGCTGAAGAAATCATAGGAGATGAAACAAAAGTTTCAATAAATTACAAAGGATTACCAAAAGATGTTAAACCCGGTGATTTAATTCTAGTAAATGATGGAAAATTAAAATTAGAAGTTATAGAATCTGATGGTATAAATATAAAAACAAAGGTAAAAAACACTGCAACTATTACGCATAGAAGAGGGATCAATGCCCCAGGAGCAGATATAAAAATTCCTGCATTGACAAATAAAGATAAGGATTACATTAAATTCGGTATTGAAAATGATGTGGATTATTTTGCTTTATCTTTTGTAAGAAAACCAGAAGATGTTATTGAAATGCGCGAAATTTTAAAATCGTTAAATGCTTTAGATGCTCAGATTATTAGCAAAATAGAAACAAAACAAGCCATTGACAATGATCTTGAAAAAATAATAGAATTATCAGATGCTGTAATGGTTGCAAGGGGTGATTTAGGTGTTGAAGTTGAAGCGGAAAAAATTCCTGTATTGCAGAAGAGAATCATAAGTATTGCAAATAAAAAATCAAAACCTGTAATTACAGCAACACAAATGCTTGAAACAATGATAGAAAATCCCGTACCAACAAGAGCTGAAACTACCGATATTGCAAATGCTATTCTTGATGGAACAGATGCAATTATGTTATCTGGAGAAACTTCAATAGGAAAGTATCCTCTAGAAGCTGTAAAAGTCATGGATAGAGTAGCATTAGAAACTGAACCATATATGAATCATTACGGTGCCTTATTTTTTGATTTTGACGAAGACGACTCTACTACAAATGCTATTTCAAAGGCTGCTAATGAAATTGCTATTTCTGCCGGAATAAAAACAATTGTAGCTGTTACTGACAAAGGATATACGGCAAGAGCTGTTTCCAGGTATAGAGAGAATGTAAATATAATAGCTGTCACACATTCAGAAAAAACATATAATAGATTGGCTCTTGTTTGGGGAGTTAGGCCTATGATTGTAAATGAGTTCGTAAGTACAGATACTATGTTATATATAGTGAAACAATCATTAAAAAATGAAGGATTAGTAAAATCAGGAGAAAAAATAATATTTACTGCTGGTATCCCTTATGGATTTTCCAGCAAAACTAATTTTCTACATATTGCAGAAATAAAATAAACTGTGCATATCGCACAGTTTATTTTATTTTTTCATAATTATTCCATAACTATTTCAGCTGGGTAATCTATTTCTTCAAGTTTCTTCAATATCAATTCAACATCACAATCTGATGATTTTATATATACCTTTTTTTCATCTAATTTTACTTCAAATTCAGTAATATTAATTTCTTTCAATGCATTTGTTATTCTCATTACACAGTGATTACATGACATATCTGGTACTAAAAGCACAGTTTTCATAGTTTTTTACCTCCTTTTATCCTTAGTGAATTTAAAACAACAGTTATAGAACTAAATGCCATTGCTGCTTCTGCAATTGCAGGATGCAATAATCCGGACATTGCAGCAGGAATAGCTATTACATTATAGAAAAATGCCCAGAATAAATTAGATTTTATTACTGAAAATGTTTTTCTTGAAATTTCTACCGTATCTACTATCTTCGAAACACCACCTTTTACTATAATAACATCTGCATTATCAATTGCTAAATCTGTTCCACTTCCTATGGCAACACCTATATCTGCACCTTTTAATGCTGCAGCATCATTCATACCATCTCCAACCATAAGTGTCTTATATCCTTTTGCTTGATAATTTCTAACAACATTTAATTTATCTTCTGGTTTTATACCTGCTAAAATTTCTTCGATTCCTACTTCTTTTGCAACAGCTTTTGCAGTTTTTTCATTATCTCCTGTAGCCATAACGGGAATAATTCCTATTTTCTTAAATTCTTCTATAGCTTTTTTTGAATCTTCTCTTATCTTATCAGCAATAGCTATATATCCTAATAATTTCTTATTTTCATAAACTTCAACTACAGTATAACCTTTTTCATTTAATTTATCATATTTATTTTTTGGTTTACCAATGAAATATTCATTATTATTGTATAAAGTTTTTACGCCTTTTCCCACTATTTCTTCAATGTTTTCTATATTTATTTTCTCTTTAGATAGTTCGGAAATTGCTTTTGCCAATGGATGATTTGACATATCTTCTATAGAAGCAATAATTTTTATTTTATTTTTTGGAATACTATGTTCAACAACCTGAGGTTTTCCTTGAGTTATTGTTCCTGTTTTATCCATAATAACTACTTTCACATCTTTAGAGGTTTGAATAGCTTCAGCATTTCTAATAATAAGTCCTTTTTTAGCTGCTTCACCTGTACCAGCAACCAATGCCATTGGTGTAGCTAATCCAAGAGCGCATGGACATGCAATAACTATAGTTGCAACAAAAACAAAAACTGAAAATGAAAGAGGATCTGTTGTATTTAATATCCATGGAAAAATACTTCTCATATTTTGTATAAATAGTTGAAGTCTTTCAAAATTAAAATACCAAATTAATCCACTTATTACTGCTAAAGAAATTACTATAGGAACAAACCATAATGTAATTCTGTCTGCTAACGCTTGAATTGGAACTTTAGCTCCTTGAGCTTCTTGTATTAATTTAATCATTTGAGATAAAAATGTGTCTTCTCCCACATTTGTGACCTTTATTTTTAAAAAACTTGTTAAATTTAAGGATCCACCAATTACTTTTTCTTCAACAGTTCTTTCTACAGGTATAGATTCACCTGTTATCATTGATTCGTCAATTGAAGACTTACCTTCAATAATTTCTCCATCAACAGGAATCCTCTCACCAGGTTTTACTAAAACTATAAAGTCTTTTTTAATTGCATTTATTGGCATTAATAATTCTTCATTGCCTATCAAAATCCTGGCCTCTTTAGCTTGCATGTTCATCAATGATTTTATTTCTTTTGCGGCTTTATCTCGTAAATGAGATTCAATGAATCTACCTGTAATATGTAAAGCCATTATCATTGCTCCTATTGTTCCAAAGGATGCAATTGGAAAACCAAATGAATTAAGCAACGCTGTTATCCAGGAAGCTACTGAACCAAAAAGAATTAAGGTATCCATATTTGTATGAAAATGGCTTAATGCAATCCAGGCACCTTTTATTGTTTTTTTACCGGTATAGAATATTACGTATCCTCCTACAATAACTTCTATAACAGAAAATCCAGGGATTTCTTTCCAGAACATATGAATTAGCATCATAATAGAAATTGGAATAGTAACAAGTAAAGCCAAAATTAAATTTTTCTTCGCTTCTTGATATCTCTTTTTCTCTAAATCTTGACTCATATCTGTAGAAATATCATATCCAACTTTTTGAACAGCCTCTTTTAATTTTTCAAATGATATTTCATCTTCAGCAACAACAAAAGCAGTTTCTGTAGCCAAATTGACCGCAGAAAATTTTATACCATCCACCTTTTTCAATGCTTTTTCAACAGTTCTGGCACATGTGGCACATGTCATACCAACAACTCTAAAATTTATCTTTTTTTCTGTTTTTTCATTCATTTTATCACCCCTAATCACAACATCCTTCTTTGTCATTATTTAATTCAATTTCAATATTAGATTCAATACTATTTTCTAACTTTTTCCAATAATCATATGCAATCATAGACCACTCTTCACCGGGACATCCTCCCATTGTCATTACAACATCAAGTGTTTCAAGCAGTTCTTCTTCTGTTACGCCATTTTCATAAGCTAATTTAACATAACCTTTTACACAAGGTTCGCATTTTATAATAGCTGATATAGCCAAAGCCATCAAAAGTTTATGTTTCCCTGGCAATACACCGTCAGAGTAACTTTGTTGTCTCATTCTTACTAAAGCACCAGAAGTTTTTGCTGTTTTCTTTCTCCATTCTTTTAAATCCATTATTTTCTCCTCCTTATCCCAGTAGGTAGGGGTGTTTTCATTATACCTATTTTTTATTTCAATTATATTAAAAAAACAAGAATAAATTTCATATAATAAATCACTCCAAAAATTTGGAGTGATTTATTTATCATTTTATTGTTCTACCCATACTGAAACAGAACCACCATTTACCTTAAATTCTGCCCATCCATCAGAATTTGACCATACTTCGTCACTTCTATTTCCTAAATAATCAATAAATTTTGCATTCTTTTTTCCAACATACATCCATTTGCTTCCACCAGGACCATCTGTTAATATTACAGCCATAGCTTTTGGATGTTCTGCATCTCCCAATCTTGTCCAACCAATTATGTCCCAGTGATCTAAATAATCATATTGATCACCATATGCATATATCTTTCTTGCTTCAATAAGCTTTTTTATAATGTCATATTGTGCTGTTATTCCTGGAGCTCCATACATATCTCCGTAAAAAACACACGGATATCCATCTCTTCTTAATAATATCATTGCATATGCTAATGGTTTAAACCAGTCTTGAACTGAAGAATATAACGATTGACCAGGTTGAGTATCATGATTTTCTACAAAGGTTACTGCTTTTACAGAATTAGATTGTACAAGTGTCCCATTGAAAATATTTCTCATATCATAATATCCACCTGCATTTGAAGCATCATGAAAATGCTGATGTAGTGGCACATCGAATAAAGACATTCTACCTTTAGTTTTTGAAATATAGTTATCTAATTTATTTATATCTGTACTCCAATATTCTCCAACAGTAAATAATTCTTTTCCTGTTGTGCTTCTCATATAATCCAACCAGTCATTGAAAAAATCAAACTTTATATGCTTTACTGCATCCAGCCTAAATCCATCAACATTTGTAAAATCAACATACCATTTTCCCCAATTCTTTAGTTCTTGAACAACATCCGGATGTTCCATATCTAAATCTGCACCCATTAAATAATCATAATTTGCATTTTCAGTATCAACTTCCCAATCCCATGCTTTTCCTGTACTATTAAATCTAAAAATTGCACTTTCATGAGTATTTTCATCCCAATCCACCCCATCAAAATGATACCATCTCCATTTGAAATCAGAATATTTATTTGCCCTTCCAGGAAAGTTGAAAACTGTCCAAGCCTTTATGTCTTTATTTTCAAGAACATAATTTCTATCATTCCAGGAAACTTTATATGCATTAACCCACTCAGTATCATCTGCTCCCATTCTATGATTAAATACTACATCAGCATATACTTGTATATTGTATGTATGTGCGATGTTTATTACATTTAAATATTGATCTTTAGTACCGTATTTAGTTGCAATTGTTCCTTTTTGATTGAACTCTCCAAGATCATACATATCATATACTCCATATCCCACATCACTTTTACCGGCCTGACCTTTATAAGCAGGTGGTAACCATAATGTTGTTATTCCCATAGATGCCAGATCCGGTATTTTCTCAGAAAGTTCTACCCATAACCCTCTTTGTGTATTTTCATCATATTCTGGCAAATACCATTGAAAAGCCTGTAATATTACTCCATTTATAGGACTTGTATATTTTTTTACATCTATATAATGTGTATTATCATAAAAGGTTATCTTATATGTAGTATATGGCTGAACTTCATAATCTGTTGCGGGATAGCTTTCGCTCCAATCACCATAATGATCTATTTTGAATCGTGGAGCCCCATATCCATTACCATTATTAAATGTAATTATAATTTCCCATGTATTTGGCGCAACTTTTTGCATTAATGTTGTTCCCCAATTGTTTGGAGTTCCTCTGAAATACGCCTGAGTCCATTCGCCTTTAACAACGTTAGATGTGTTAGAAAGGCCCGTAAAATTAGAATCATTTTGTTTCATACAACCTGCAAAAAATATTAACGACAAAAAAATAATGAAAATAAAAATCTTTATGTAACGTTTCACTTTCATACCTCCCTAATTTTTTTCATTCTATACTATTATACTTTTAATAATATATTTTTAAAAATTTAATAATCAAAAGAATTCTTTAGAAAAATTACGATTTTTATATTTAATAATAAATAATTTATTTTTTTTTATATTAATAACAGAAAACCATCTCAAATTATATTGAGATGGTTTATATCAAACAATGTATTTTTATTCTACACAACAACTCATTTTTGAAATATCTCTTTTAAAATTCTGAGAGCAAAGTTTTATTATTTTTCATAGTGTAACCATGATTACAGACAAATTGGATAAAATGAGTTATAATTAATATGTAAATAAATAATATTTTTCACAAAGCGAGGAGATAATATGAGTGAATTGTTTAATAAAAAAGAATATTTAAAAAACTTGATAAAAAGAGTAAACCAGGAAAAAGATAATGAAGAATTAAAGAAGGAGTTACAAAGCATTATAAGAGAATTATCAGCAGAAGAAATTGCTTTAGTAGAACAGGAATTAATGGATAATGAAGGAATAACAATTGATCAAATCCAATCAGTATGTGATGTGCATCTTAATTTATTTAAAGAATATATAGAGAAAGAAAAAATAGAAGTTGAATCCTGGCATCCTATTTATATTTTAATGAAAGAACATGAACACATTATAAAAACCGCAGAAAAAATAAGAGATATTGCAAAAAAAATATTAGAGAAAAGATCAATTCAGGAAGCGTTTCCGCTATTTATGAATTTAAATATTCACATTGATAATCTTATGGCTGCAGAAAATTATTTTTTAAAAGAAGAAAATGTTTTATTTCCCTATATAGAAAAATACGGAATAACAAAACCTCCTGCAATAATGTGGAGGGAACATGATCAGGTAAGAGATTTAAGGAAAAAAATTATAAAAATAAAAGATAATAAAAATTTTGAAGAAATGAAAAAAGATTTATACAATATTTCATTAGCATTATTAGAATTATTTATGAATCATGTTCATAAAGAGCATTCTGTCTTATTTCCAACTGCTTTAAAATTAATTAAAAAAGAAGAATGGTTTGATATAAGAAAACAATTTGATGAAATTGGATATTGCTGTTTTGATCCAGAACCATTGGATTTAGAAAAAAGTGAAACAGAAGGTGTATTAGAAGGGAAAATAAAACTTCCAAGTGGAGAATTAACAGTAGAACAATTAAAGTATATATTAAATACATTACCAATAGATATAACCTTTGTTGATGCAAATGATGAAGTTAAATATTTTAGTGAATCTAAAGAAAGAATATTTGTTAGAAGTAGAGCAATTTTAGGGAGAAAAGTAGAAAATTGTCATCCTCCTAAAAGTGTAGATATAGTAAAAAAAATTGTTAATGATTTTAAAAGTAGAAAAAGAGATAATGCTGATTTTTGGTTAAAAATAGGAGAAAAATATGTATATATTAGATATTTTGCTGTGAGAAATAACAAAGGTGAATATCTTGGAACTTTGGAAGTAACTCAGGATATAGCACCTATAAAGGAAATACATGGTGAAAGACGTATTTATGACGAAAATTAAAATATTATGGAGGTGTTAATTATGGGTATGTTTTGTTATCAATGTGAAGAAGCTTCAAGAGGAGTAGGCTGTACAACTATAGGGGTATGTGGAAAGACTCCAGAAGTTGCAAATTTACAGGATATGTTAATTTGGGTAACAAAAGGGTTATCTTTTTGGACATTAAAAGCTAAAGAATATGGCGTTAAAGATGATGAAGCAAACTTATATGTTGCAGAAGCATTATTTAGCACAATTACAAATGTCAATTTTTCTGTTGAAAGAATGGTCAGTTTTATTGATAAAGCAATAGAATTAAGAGAAAAAGTAAAACATTTGTTTTTAGATGCATATGTGGCAAAAGAAGGTAAACCATTTGAAGAAAAAGTTCCAGAAGCTGCAGAATGGTATAAACCAGGAGGAGCAGAAATATATGAGTTAAAAGGTATGGAAGTAGGAGTTATGTTAGATGAAAATGAAGATATTAGATCTTTAAAACAATTATTAATATATGGCTTAAAGGGTATAGCTGCTTATACAGATCATGCATATGTTTTAAAATATGCAAATGATGAAATACTTTACTTCTTACAAAAAGGATTAGTTGAAACATTGAGAGAAGACATTACTGTTGACGAATTAATAAATCTTGTTTTAGAAGCAGGAAAATATGCTGTGGAAGCTATGGCATTATTGGATAAAGCAAACACATCAACATATGGTAACCCTGAAATTACAGAAGTGTATACCGGAACATATAATGCACCTGGAATTTTAGTAAGTGGGCATGATTTATTAGATTTAGAAGAATTATTAAAACAAACAGAAGGAACAGGAATTAAAGTTTATACACATGGAGAAATGTTACCAGCTCATGCTTATCCAGAATTAAAAAAATATAAACACTTAGCAGGAAACTTTGGAGGTTCATGGTGGAGACAGGATAAAGAATTTGAAGAATTTGGCGGAGCAATATTAATGACAACAAACTGTTTAGTTCCTCCAAAAGAATCATATAAAGATAGAGTATTCACCACAGGATTAGTTGGATTTGACAAATTAACTCATATTCCTAATAGAACAGATGGAAAATCAAAAGATTTCTCACCAGTAATCAAGAAAGCTTTAGAATTAGGACCAATTCCTGAAAGAGAAGGAAAAAAATTAGTTATTGGTTTTGCTCATGAACAAGTATCTCAAGTAGCAGATAAAGTAATTGAAGCTGTTAAAACAGGAGCTATTAAAAAGTTCTTTGTAATGGCTGGTTGTGACGGAAGACATAAAGAAAGAGAATATTATACAGAGTTTGCAGCTAACTTACCAAAAGATACTGTTATCTTAACAGCAGGATGTGCAAAATATAGATATAATACATTAGATCTTGGAGATATTGGAGGAATTCCAAGGGTATTAGATGCAGGTCAATGTAATGACTCTTACTCATTAGTAGTAACAGCATTAAAATTAAAAGAAGCATTTGGATTAGAAGATATTAACGAATTACCAATTGAATATAATATAGCCTGGTATGAACAAAAAGCAGTAGCAGTATTATTAGCATTATTATACTTAGGCGTAAAAGGAATAAAATTAGGTCCAAAATTACCAGCATTTGTTTCACCAAATGTATTGAAAGTATTAGTTGACAATTTTGGAATTAATCCTATTACTACTGTTGAAAAAGATCTTGAATTTTTCTTGAATAAATAATTATAAATAGTAATTCCCCTCTGAGAGGGGAATTACTATTTATTTTCGATTTTATTTTTATCTAAAATATATATTTTATTACCTTCTTTTTTTATTATACCTTCATGTTCTAATCTAGAAAAAGCTCTTGATAATGCAGGTCTTGTAACACCAAAGAGGTGTGATAATTGTTCAACGGAATATTCTAAATCAATAACCTCAGTTTTTTTATCTTCCATTTTTTCTTTTAAATAATATAAAATTTTATCTTTTAAGCTATTTAATGTTATAAACCATAATTTTTGTGATATAAAATTAAATTTTGTTCCCATATATTCTATTAATTCTATTAAAAAATCCTTATTTTTCATGCATAAATCATATATTTTATTTTTGGTAATATAAGCTACAAGTGTCTTTTCTTCTGAAATAATATCTACTGGAATTTTGGAATTTTTAGAAAATGTTGCACCTAATGCCATAATAGTTGGCGCTTTCATTTCTTCTATTTGTATGATTTTTCCATCAATTTCCATCATTTCTGTTTTTACTCTGCCATATAATAGCAACATTACTTCTTCTATTTTTTCACCTCTTGATTTAATTATTGAATTTTTTTCAAATTCTTTTATATATAATATATTATTTTCTATTAACTCTTCAATTTCTGATAATTTTAACTTCCTGAAAATAATTAATTTTGAAAATCTCTCTATTAATGGATGCATAGTATCACCTCAAAATGAACATATAAAATTTTATCTTTCTTTAATTATAACACAAACTTAGAATCGTTGTTTATTTTGATTTGAGGTTCGATATTTAAATAAAAATAACCCCGGAATTAATCTCCCGGGGTTTTATTATTATATTAGTCAGCGTAATTTACAAATTTTCCTCTTTTGAATTTAACTGCTGCTTGTGCTGCTGCTAATCTTACTATTGGAACTCTGTATGGTGAACAACTTACATAATCTAATTGTGTTTTATGGAAGAATTCAATTGATTCTGGATCTCCACCGTGTTCACCACAAACACCTAATTTTAATTCTGGATTTACTGATCTTCCATAATCTTTTGCAATTTTTACCATTCTACCAACACCTGTTTGATCAACGTGTTTGAATGGATCTTTTTCATAAATTCCTTTTTCAATGTAATCGTTGATGAATTTACCATAATCATCTCATTTACAAAAAGAAAATTTACCATTAATTTACTTTAATGTTATTATTTTTTTTTTTTTTTTTTGATATTATATTTGTATAAAACTATAAAGATAAAAATTTTTTTAATTATAAAATTTTAAGTATGATAATAATTATTTTTGCGTCAAAAATATTAATATTTATAGAAAGGGGATGAGGTTTATGAAAAAAAATTATATGGTGTTTTTTCTCGTATTATTAATTTCTATTTCTACTTTTTCCGCTAAATTTTGGGGCTGGGAAACTGAAATTGTTAATTCATGGTATTATTATACTCCTTGGAAAACTTTAGTTTCTGTAACTAATAGAACTATGGATAATATTAATGTAAATAGAACAAAAACAGTTAAGCAATCAATAATAGTAAATGCTGGTGGTGAAGGAGATTTATTTGATATATTAAAGATAAATTTTAACATTGGATCAAGCCTAGAGGTTTCTCAAACATTATCGATACAAGCAGTTTGTCGCCCAAAATATAAATTAACCTGGGATTCAAGATGGAAAAAGTATAGAGCTTGGGGAATGGCATATTATTATGAATTTTATAAAGAAAGGAAAATTACAACTTGGTCTGTTGACAAACCTTTATATGCAGAAGATAGAGTTACAACAATTCCTATAAAATAACTCGATAGCCCTATTAGTTTTATTAAGCTAATAGATGTTCATCTTAATAGACTTTCCAAAAATGAAAAATAGTAAATAAGAATATGAAAAAAACTCGAACAAAAATATTATGAAGTATAAATTGCGATTTAAAAAACAAAGTAAATAATTACTTTATCAAGGTAAATTTAGTAAGGATTATTCTTTGTTGAGGTGTCTCCTTTGTAAGACAATATCGTTTTGTTTTACTAAATAGAATAAATAGTTAACCTAATTATATTGTATCTAATAAAGATAATTTTTTTTAGATAACATGCAAATATTGTAAATATTATATTTGAGTATTTTTGAAGATGCCATATATGTGTATGAGGAGGGGCAAGTGTGAAAAAAACTATATTAATATTTATAATTTTAATTATTTTAATTGGAGAAATATATTCAGATAGTGATGTTAACTATTTTAAGATTAAAGAGGTATATGATAATGCATTAGAGAATTATTCAATTTATCCTGATTTAGGACCAATATCAGTTTCGGTTGTTGATTATCAAAGTAAAAATGCTTATTTGTTTTTCAAAAAGAAAGGAATTTTAATGAAAGTATTTTTTAATAATTCATCAGAAGAAGTTATCCTTTTTAATATTTATAATAAGTATATTAGTGAAGATGATATTGGTAACATTATAGCTTTAAGAAATAATATTATAGTATTTTCAAAAAAAGATAAAAAATTATATATTTTTTCTAATAACGGCGGTTTAAAAAACATCATTAAATATGGAAATACATTTAATGACATCAAATATATTTTACCATATAAAAATGAAAAACTGTTAATAATAAATAATTCAAATAAAATATATTTAATAGATATAAAAGGGAAAATTATATCTAATACAGATATTATAAAAAATTTAAAAATTAACGTAGCTTCGATTATAAAATATACCATAGAGAATGACTATTTTTACTATTTATCTAGTGATAATAAAATATATCGATATAGTATAAAAACCGGAGAAAATAAAAAAGAGTTAGATTGGTTCCCAAATAGAATAATAGATTTTTCTATTGATTCGAATAATAATTTATTTATTTCATATAGTGATGGAAAAAAACTAAAGGTTGCTTATGTATCTTATACAAATAAAATAGTTAAAGTATTTTATGAATTACTATTGGATGAAATATTTGAAATTAATGTTAGACTATTAAATGTTAATGATCATATATTAATAATAGGTAATAGAGGATATAGAATTTATAAGGTTAATAAAATTATTAATGAATAGGGAGTGTATATATTTTGTTAAAAAAAATTTTTTTTCTATTATTTATTTATTTTGTTATTTATGGTCTCGGAAATAATATTATCATTAATATTGATTTAATCACTAATGAAAATAAATTAAAAAAATCTCCGATCACTATTTCTAAAATGGAAGAAATAAGGGCATATAATTATTCTGGAAAAGGAATAACATTGTATTTGCCATATATAAATTTCTATTCTGATTTAAATAATCGAATAACGTCGATAAATTTTAATTTAAATGATTTTCTAGCTATGACTAATACTAAGTTGCCATTTTTGACAGAAAATAGATTAAAATATGAATTAATAAATTTTGAAATAATGGAAATAGAAGAAAAAGTGAAATTATTATATCAGGCAATTACAAATAAAAAAATTTTAAAAAATATCGAAAATATATATAATGAGGTTGAGAAACTGTTTAAAAATAATGATATAAAAATACCTAAAAAGCAAATCTATAACATAGATTTATTACTTAAACAGTTAGAACTAAAAAGAAAAAAACACTATCATCAAAAAGAAATATTAGAGATGCAATTAAGAAATACATTTTTTATTAATAAAAAGGATAATATTATTTTAGATACTAAAGACTATAAAGAAAATATACATAATTTTGATAAAAATAAATTTCTAAAAGAAGAATATTTATATAATTTACCTGAGGCAAAAGTTCAATTATATAAATTAAAAGAAAATAATGCTGAAAAAGTTGCAAATTTTTATAGAAATATATTACCAAGAATATCCCCGTATATAATAATAAATAATTTTTCAAATATAGAAACTGGTGTTATGGTTAATTATAGCTTGAATAGTTTTATAACTATGAGTATTAAGGGAAGTTTATTTTATGATTTCAATAAATATAAAAATCTTAATTCAAATATATCGTTTAATATTACTTTGAATAGCAGTGAAAAATATCAAGATTTTAATATCTCCTATTTATATAATGAAGAACAAATAATTAATAATGTAAGATTAAATATAACAAATATAGTTTATACAATTGAACAATTAGAAATGGAATTAAATATTGCAAAAGAATATCTTAATTTATTGGAAAATGATAAAAACTATGATAATTCTCCAATAGAATATTTAAAATATGTGTTAGATAAAATCTCTTATATAGAATACTATTATTCATTATTAAATGAATATAATTATAATATTTTCAGATTGGAAATACGTGAAAAATTTAAATAAAAATAACCCCGGGAGAAATATTCTCCCGGGGTTTTATTATTATATTAGTCAGCGTAATTTACAAATTTTCCTCTTTTGAATTTAACTGCTGCTTGTGCTGCTGCTAATCTTGCTATTGGAACTCTGTATGGTGAACAACTTACGTAATCTAATTGTGTTTTATGGAAGAATTCAATTGATTCTGGATCTCCACCGTGTTCACCACAAACACCTAATTTTAATTCTGGATTTACTGATCTTCCATAATCTTTTGCAATTTTTACCATTCTACCAACACCTGTTTGATCAACGTGTTTGAATGGATCTTTTTCATAAATTCCTTTTTCAATGTAATCGTTGATGAATTTACCATAATCATCTCTTGAGAAACCTAATGTCATTTGTGTTAAGTCGTTTGTACCAAAACTGAAGAATTCTGCAACTTCTGCAATTTCGTCAGCTGTTATTGCACCTCTTGGTACTTCTATCATTGTTCCCACTTTGTAATCTAAGTCAACACCAGCTTCTTCAATTAATTTATCAGCAGTTTCTCTTACTATTTTATCTAAGTATTTTAATTCATTTACTGTTCCTACTAATGGAATCATAATTTCTGGTTTTACTTTTTTACCTTCTTTAACCATTTCAATAGCAGCTAAAATAATTGCTTTTGTTTGCATTACTGCAACTTCTGGATATGTGATAGCCAACCTCACGCCTCTGTGACCCATCATTGGGTTAAATTCGTGTAGGTTTTCTACAATTTCTTTTAATTCTTCTACTGTAATTCCTAATTGTGGTGCTAATTCTTTCATTTGTTCTTCATCATTCGGTAAGAATTCATGTAATGGTGGATCTAATAATCTTATTGTTACAGGGAATCCTTCCATAGCTTCAAATAATCCTTTGAAATCTTCTTTTTGTAATGGCAATAATTCTTCTAATGCTGCTTCTCTTTGTTCAACTGTTTTTGAAACTATCATTCTTCTCATTTTTTGGATTCTGTCACCTTCGAAGAACATATGTTCTGTTCTACATAATCCAATACCTTCAGCACCAAAATTTCTTGCAACATTAGCATCTCTTGGGATATCAGCATTTGCTCTTACTCCCAATACTCTTATTTCATCAGCAAATTCTAATAGTTCAGCTACTTCGCCTTCTAATCCTTTTGGTTTAATTGTTTTTACTTTTCCTAAATAAACTTTTCCTGTTGTACCATCTATTGAAATCCAGTCTCCATCTTTTACAATAACGCCTCTTGCTTCAAATTTCTTTGCTGACTCATCTATAACTATCTCATCAGCACCAACAATAGCAGGTTTTCCCATACCTCTTGCAACAACTGCTGCATGTGATGTCATACCACCTGTTGCTGTTAATATACCTTCAGCAGCATTCATACCTCCAACATCTTCAGGACTTGTTTCTGGTCTTACAAGAATAACAGGTGTTCCTTCTTTTGCCAATTCTTCTGCTTCATCTGCACTGAATACAACTTTACCTGTTGCTGCTCCTGGTGATGCAGGTAATCCTTCACCTATTTCCTGTGCCTTTTTGATTTCATTTTCGTCAAATGCTGGGTGCAATAATTTGTCAATCTGATCAGGAGTTACTCTCATTACAGCAGTAGCTTTGTCTATTAAACCTTCTTTTACTAAATCAACGGCAATTTTCACAGCAGCTTTAGCTGTTCTTTTACCTGTTCTTGTTTGTAAGAAATATAATTTACCTTTTTCCACTGTAAATTCTATATCCTGCATATCTTTGTAATGATGTTCTAATTTATCCATAATATCTGTTAATTGTTTATATACATCTGGCATAATTTCATTTAATTTTTCCAATGGATATGGTGTTCTGATACCTGCAACAACATCCTCACCCTGTGCATTTGGTAAGTATTCACCATATTTTATTTTTTCTCCAGTATTAGGATCTCTTGTGAAACATACACCTGTTCCACTATCTTCACCCATATTACCAAATACCATCATAACTACGTTAACAGCTGTACCTAACAATTCACCTTCTTTAATACCATTAATAGCTCTGTATTTTATAGCCCTTTCATTCATCCAACTTCCGAAAACAGCTTCTATAGCAATCCATAATTGTTTTTTAGGATCTTGAGGGAATTCTTTTCCTGCCTTTTTATAAATTTCTTTGTATAATTCAACAACTTTTTTGAAGTCTTCTGCTTCTAATTCAATATCTGATTTTACACCTTTTTCTTCTTTTACTTTTGTTAATGCTTCTTCAAAATCATGATGAGGTATACCTAATGCAACATCACCAAACATTTGAATGAATCTTCTATATGCATCATATGCAAATCTTGGATTTCCTGTATTTTTTGCTAAAGCTTCAACTGTTTCATCATTTAAACCTAAGTTTAAAATTGTATCCATCATACCTGGCATTGATACAGCTGCACCAGATCTTACAGATACTAATAATGGATTATCTTTATCTCCAAATTTTTTTCCTGATACTTCTTCTAATCTTTTTAATGCAGCTTCAACATCTGCTTCTAATGTTTCTGGGAATTTTCTATCATGTTTCCAATAATAATCACAAACTTCTGTCGTAATAGTAAAACCAGCTGGAACAGGCAACCCCATTTTTGCCATTTCTGCTAAGTTTGCACCTTTACCTCCAAGTAAGTTCTTTAATTTTGCACTACCCTCGGCAATACCACCGCCGTAAAAATACACCATCTTTTTTTCCATGTGTTTCTCCCTCCTTATCAAATGTAAAGGTCTAATTTTCTTCTTTTAATTCTCTTTTCATTAATTCATGAATGGCTTTTTTAGGATTTTTGTTTAAATATAATACCTCATAAGTTTTTTCTGTTATGGGCATATCTATATTTAACCTTTTTATTTCATCATATAACGCTTTAACAGTATATATACCCTCTGCCACCATATTCATGTGTTCTATTATTTCATTTAATTTTTTACCTCGTCCAATCATTTCACCAACATATCTATTTCTACTATGTTGACTATTACATGTAACTATAAGATCACCTAAACCTGCTAATCCCATAAAAGTTTCTTTTTTAGCTCCTTTTTTTTCACCATATCTAATTATTTCCGCAAGCCCTCTTGTTATCAACGCTGCTTTGGAATTATCCCATCCACCTATTCCGTCAATAACTCCTGCTGCAATTGCAATAACATTTTTAATAGCTCCACCTAACTCAACACCAACAACATCTTCATTAGTATATACTCTAAAAGAAATGTTACTAAATATTTTTTGAACAATTTTTGCTATTTTTAAATCATTGGATGCAGCAACAATACTTGTAGGAACATCTCTTGCTACTTCTTCAGCATGACTGGGACCGCTTAACACTACATATTGAATGTCTCCAATTACTTCATTTAAAATTTCACTAATTCTTTTTTGAGAATAAATTTCTAAACCTTTTGCTAAATTAACTATAATTTGATTTTCATAAAAAGGCTTTATCTGCAATGCAACTTCTCGAATTGCCTGGGTTGGTATTGCTAACACAATTACTTCAGAATTTTTCATAACTTCATTTATATTCAATAAAGGTTTTATATTTCTTGGAATTGATATGCCGGGTAAATAATATGGATTTTCTCCATCTTTTAATGCTTTAAGTATCTTTTCTTCTCTTGTCCATATTTTTACATTATGTCCATTATTTAACAATACTTTCGATATTGCAGTTCCCCAACTACCAGAACCAATTATTCCTATATTCATGATGCCCTCCTTAATTATATCATATCTTTTATAATAAATTGTGTGTTCAAGCTTTTGTTACTTTCTTTTACTATAAAATAACTTATCTGCGTTCTTTTTAAGAATTTCGTTTTATTTTTTACAGATGTTTTTCTTACTGTATGTTTCCAGCTTCCTAAATTACAATAAAAGGTTTCCCCTATATTGTTTGGAAAAATTTCATATGACGGAATATGAATATGCCCCATTATTATCCCCTGCAATTTTGATGGAATTATAATATCATTATCAGAGTAACCAACACAATATTTTTTAGGAATATATCTACTTTCATATAAGATTTTTTTTACGTTTTTTAACAAATAATTTGTCTTTTTTGCTCCTCTAAAATAATTTATTGTTCTTACGATACTTTCTCCTATTTTTATACCACCTATCTTGTTTACAAATAAATAAGATAAAAAATGTATAAAAGGATAATTTTCTTTCAACCATTCTTTTGATTCTTTAGATCGAACAAATTTAACAAACATATCAATCCATTTATACTCAAGATCAAGTCTTATAGAATATTTATTTCTAATTTCTTCAAGCCATAAAAAGATATCCATTTTGGGTTCTATATTATCATAATCCATTAAAATTTCGTCTGGTAATACTGTTAGAATTTCATTATCAAAATATTTTGATATGAATTTTTCCATTAGTTCACCATATGGAGGTAGTATTTTCCCATTTTTAGTTAATGTTAATCTATTGAGAGGATCAAATTGATTTCCATGTATTATAAATAATTCCCAGGTTTCATCATAGTAATATGGATGAACTTCAACATTTTCACCTAAAAAATTTTTAAAATAATTTTTCATTTTTTCATCTAACAAAAGATAATAATCATGATTTCCAACAATATAATGTATGGTATTTCTCTTTGCAAATTTTCTAAATGCATCTATTAAATTTTGATGTTTTTCTTCTATTTCGTTAAATATATATTGAAAATCAAAACTTTTAATTATATCTCTAACATCATTTGTTTTTATATTATTTTCGTAAGATTGCAAAATTTCAAATCCGTCTCCTACAATATACAACTCATTATTTGAATCTGTATTTAAGTTTTCTAAAATTTTGATTAACTCAATATCATATTTAAAATCATCTTTTTTGTTTCCATTACCTATATGCAAATCACTTAAATACAACTTAACCAATATTATCACCTGTTTTTTCTGCATTTTTTCTTTCTAACCATATTTTTGCTGCCTCTTCGCGAGAAATACTTTCTTTCCAGAATAACCATGGCTTTCTGTTGGATATTTTATTAACTACACGTTTTATAACTTTATCTGAAGATATGTTATAATCCCTTTCAGCAATTTTTAATATCAAAAAAGCATCATAAATTAGATCACCTAATTCTTCTTCAAGATTATCAATATCTTCACTTAGCAAAGCCTCTTCAATTTCTTTTATCTCAGAAGAGGCTTCATTTATCATAGTATTTAAATTTATTGATTTTACCCATGGACATTTCTCAATGTTTCTTTGAACAATATCGCATAATTTTTTGAATTCTTTTAAAAACTCTTTTTTCATAAATCTACTCCTCAATAATCTAGATATAAATCCTCTGGTATTTTTGATATTGCACCATATTCATAAAGATTTTTTAGATAAATATTTGTTATATTTTTTATATCATTTGTATAAAAAATTTTAGATCTCGAAGCGGCTTTTTGCAAAACTATTTTTGGCATAGTCTGCATAATATTATATACATAATTTAAAGCCTGTTCAAAATTGTTTTTATAAAATTCATTTGCTGACGTTTTATAACCATCTAAAACCCTTTTTACAAAATTTGGATTTTCTTTAAATTTTTTATTTGAAACAAAAATTCCTGCAATTGGTAATTTTTCATCCTTTAAATTAAATAATGATGCATAAACTTTTTGAAAATCCATTTGAACTTTTATTTTTCCTTTTGTCTTAACTTCTGCAAGAGATACAAAAGGTTCTGGTAACACAGCTATATTCTCTTTTCCAGAAGCTAATAACTGTATTATCTCTGGACCACTTGTTACATATACAATTTCAAAATCAATTTTCTTAATTTTTTTTATTATTTTTAAAATAACATCCGCCGTTTGTCCTGGCCCATGAAGAGTTATTATTCTTTTTCCTTTTAAATCTTCTATATTTTTTATCTCTTCAGAAGAAATTAAATAAAATGTTTTCCATAGTGAAATACCTGCTAATTTATATTTTGCACCTTTATTTATTAATTCAACACCTAAAGCTACAGGTAACACTATAAAATCTGCCTGTTCTTTTAACACCAATGTTTGTGCCTGATCTATATTTCTCCAATAAGATGTTTGTAACGTTGGAATTTTATTGATATATAACCCAGCTGCAGGCAATAAAGTTGGACCTAAAGGGTTGTAAAAAGTACCAGCAAATAATATTAAACTTGAAAATAAAACAAGTATTAAAAAAAGTTTTTTCATATAAATTCCTCCTTTTATTGAAATTCAAAATAATTTCTCTGTAATCTTTTTTGTGTAATTAAATATATTTGATTTAATGTATATTGTTATCTCTATATTATTCCCATAAGTATTTAGAGGATATTTGTTTAATATATATATATTTCCTTCTTTTATCAAATATTTTTTTAGTTTATCCCCGATTAAAATTTCCGTTTTATTTGATTTTATTATTATTTTTTTTATTTCAATATTTTCTGCCAGATTTGTGTTTCCGTCCTGTATAGAAAACTCCAGATAAATTGAATCAGTAATTTTCTTTTCTATAAATATTATTTTTCTTGGAACACTAAAAATATTTATTTCAAGATTACCTTTCAATTTTTTATTATTATAAAAAAATTCAACAATATATTTTCCAGGTGAAACATTAGAATTTATATTAATTTTACCATCATATATTTGGATTTTTGGAGTTAATATATTATTTGATACTATTTTATAGGAAACTTCCTTATTTTTCGTAACATTGTCAAATCTATCTAAAAGCCTGTACGTTATCTTGGTCATTTTTGGAGGAAAATGTATATTATTATCATAATATGTGGCTAAATTTAAAATTCTTTTTTCAAATTCGATTTTTTCAGGTGATCCGGGTATTATCTCAAAGGTTAAATCCTTTATCTTATTATCTATTTTAAGTGCAAACCTATACTTTCCTGGCTTTGTAATATTGTACAATATTAATTCATAATTTTTATTATTAATTTTCTTTAATGTATTTTTAACATAAGGGAAAATTGAAATATTTTCAATATTCTTTATTATCTTATTTTTAAATTTATCAACATAATATAATTGAAAAGGTATCTTTATTACATCTGTTGCAAAAAAAGTTTTCTGAGGTATTCTTAAAACCAGATCTTCAGACTTTTCAGGTAATATTCTTATAGTTAAAGATGTCGATATTTTTGAATGAAAAAAGGTTATAGTATATGTCCCAGATTTTGTAAAATTATTAAAATCCAGGTAATTTTTATAAAGTTTTATAGTAGCTTCTTCAGTTTCTGGAAAAATTTTTATTTTATCTATTACTTCAGATGGTGTTGCTGCATAAGAATTGCTAATATAAACTTTAAATGGTTCTCTAAATCTTTTTGAAGCTATATATATGTTTTTTTCAACTGAAATATTGAAAATTTTTTTTGACTCTATAATTTCAGAAACATTTTTTTTGTTAAAATTAAAAAAAGAGCAACTTTGAAGGATCATTAATAATAAAAAAAATATTAAAATAACATATTTTTTTATAGACATATTGCACCTCCAACATTTATCTGCTATAATATTATACAATAAAAATTTAATTTTTAAAAGGAGGTTGAAATGACACAAAAAAAATTGCAAATATTTATTTTTATTAACATTTTTTTATTATCCATAATCGTTAATTCAATTCCACCTTTAATGACAACATTACAGGAAAGTTTTAATATGTCCGTTGGAATTTCTTCCTTTATTCCTTTTTCCAGAACTGTTGGTAATATGATAATTTCATTTTTTGGCGCATTTATTATTGCTATATTGGGACTCAGAAGCAGTCTTGTTATAGGGGTGGGATTTGAAGTTTTAGGAACAGCATTATTCATTTTTTCAAATAATGCATATATTCTTATATTATCAATGTTTTTTTTAGGAGCTGCTATGGGGCAAAGTATCCTAGCATTAATTTCAATGTTTGATCATCTCGATGAAAAATATCAAAAATATGGTATGTTTCATGCTTTTTTTGGTTTTGGAGGAATTTCTGGTCCTCTTTTTATATCCTATGTTTTAAAAAATAATATGAATTATAAAATACCTTTTATTTTTTATCTATTAATATCAATACTTATAGAAATTTTTATGCTGGTGAAAAAAGTTCCAGAAAATGTTAAATATAAAGCTTTTAAATTAACTGAAGCAATTGATATACTGGGAAGAAAATTTATTATTTATATGCTATTGATATTCACATTGTATTCAGGCACAGAAATCGGGGTTATAAACTGGGGAGCAAATTTATTTAATGATTACTTTCATTTTTCAAAAGAACAAGCTTCTATTTTCATAAGCTTTTTCTGGATAACATTTACCTTTGGAAGATTAATTACGGATAGATTATATAAAAAATTGGAAATGAAAATAACGGTATTATTTGTTTTATTTTCTATAATCGACTTAATATTAATTTTTATTTCCGGAAAATATTCTCCTTATTTTTTCTCACTACTTGGATTTTTATTGGGGCCAATTTTTCCTGCAACACAGAAATATTTAAATGCAAATTTATCTCATAGAGAGGTTGGGCTGATTTCAGGTATGGTTTCTTTAAGTATAGGCATTGGAGCTGCAGTAATAGTCCCTTTTATGGGATTCTTAGGAGACTATTCAATAATATATGGTTATATAGTCCCAATTATTTCCATGATTTTTGTATTAATTATATCTTCAGGAATATTAAAAATTAAAAATTAAATCAAAAATTTCTTTATTATATAAACCCCATATTTTTAAATTTTCTATTGCCTGATAATACCACATTTTTCTCCCATTTATAACCTTTATTTGCGCTTTTTCAAAAACTTTTTGAAGAGGCGTATGAATATATATCACATCATATACAAGCTTTAAATTTTTATTTAAATCAATAGGAATACTCTCTCCGAACATTCCTATTGATGTGGTGTTTATAAATATAGATGTTTTATATATTTCATCATTTAATTTATCAAAAGGCTTAACTCTTATATTTATTTTTTTATCAAATAATTTTTTTAATTTTATAGCCTTTTCATACGTTCTATTTATCAAAACTAATCTATCTATTCCAAGCTTATATAAACCATATAAAACAGCCTTAGATGCTCCTCCTGCACCCAAAACGAGTATATTTCCATTTAAATCTTCATTTTTTATGGAATTTAAAAAACCTACCCAGTCTGTATTATATCCTCTATTGTTATATATTGTATTTACTGCACCAAGAAATGTTGCATCATCAGATGGATTTATATATTTAAAAATTTTTTCTTTATAAGGAATTGTAATGTTAAGCCCATAATAATTTGATATTATTGTATTTATTTTTTTATCAAAATCTTCTGGTTTAATATTGATTCCTTCATATATCGCATGTATATCCATATATGTGAAATATTTATTATATATTTTTTCTGACAAACTTATTTTTTTTGGATATTGTACAATACCGAATTTTAATTCAATCACCCCTTTTTACTGATTTATAGTTATTTTATATTTTTGATGGACTTTCAAAATTTATTTTTATAAACCTTATGTTTCTTCTAAAATATATTCAAAATCCTCTATTACATTTGAATATATTATCAACTATCCTTCAGCCAGCCCGGCTTCACCCCCTGGGCAATGCAGATATCTTTACTTTGATTTATTTTATCCATCTCATTTTTTTATGGTGATATAATAATTTTTTATAAAATAATTTCATCATGATCGGTATTAATATATTTCTCATCCATATATGTAATTTTACTTAATTGAGTGACAGAAAGCGAACCGTATTTTTTCAATCTTTTTATTTAAATATTTTCGAATATACTCTATTAAACTTATCAAGTTCTTCCCAATTTATCTGTTTCATTTTTTCAGTCAATTTGTCAAGGCTCCATTCTGGAGACAAAATCGACAAAACACATCCAAGTTTCGCTTTATCTTTAAGTCTTTCATTATTACGAAATTCTTTATTTTTTTTACTTATATTATCTACACAAACTTCTAATTCATCAACAATATAATCATATTTATCTTTCAAAGAATTTATCACAAATCTTTCCATTGCTCCATTCGATTCAGGTGGAATGACAAGAAGAAAAAAATCTACATCTACTTCATCAAACATTTGATTAGAAATACTCATTTTTTCCCATGTATTAATATTGCTAATCTTGTTATTAAACATATTTAGCAAATCTCTCTCCGAATCCTCATCTCTATCAATCATAATAACTATTTTATTAATTAACTTTTGTTTATCTCTAACTTGAGATATATATTCTTTTACTTTTTCAAAAAAACTAAAAATTCTTGTTTTTCCACCCACAGAAACTATTGTAATATTATTTTCTTGATTCGACAAATTAATCTGAAATTGATTTTTCTCTAATTGGATTGTAAAAAATTCAGACCTTTTTTGATATTTATAATTTTCTTTCTTTTCTAAATGAAAACCTATAAGATGTTTATCTGTATTTCCCTCACAAATTATAAGTATATTCATCATCTCAACTCCAGATGAAATTCTTTAATATTTCTAAGTGCCTCAACTCCATTTAATTTTAATATTTTTAACTTACCTTCATATTCCTTTAGAGTAAAAACTCTTATATTATTCTTTAATATTTCTTCTTTATCTTTTAATGAAGATAAAAATACTTCTATAAATTCCTGATTGTGCGATGTTATGAACAATTGATTTTTATATTCCATACAATAATCATTAAGCGTTTTTGCTAAAATTGGTATAGATTCCGGATGAAACATCGAATCAATTTCTTCTATTAAATGTATGGAATTTTGATACATAACCATATTTCCTAATAAATAATATAATCTTCTAAAGCCATCTCCAAACAAAGAAAGTGGAATCTTTTCATTTCCTATATCTACATAAATTTTAGATGTCCCATCAGGTAAAGGAATATTGTCAATATTTTTAATAGATGGAAAAATTTCTTTCATCTTATCAACAAATTCAAAAAGTTTATTAAATCTTTTAAGGACACCATATATTTTCACTTCACTAAGAGGTTCTCTATGATTTAAAATATCATGATATACTGCAGATTTTAAAATTTCAGCGTTTTCATATTGAGGTGGAAGAACAATATTAAAGCTCTTTTTAATATTTCCATTCTCATTAACTAAATCAATTGTCATCTTACCAAAAAAGGATTTGTTCAATACATTTTCATCTACTTTCAAATTTTTCTCCTCAAATTGTTCCCCAAAAAAAGGTGAAAGTAATGTAGAATATTTGAACTCAAAAAAAGTTTTATTTTCCATTTTATTATTATAAGTTGAAAATATTTCAAACCTTAAAGTATTATTTTTTTTAAACATTTCAAAATAGTTATAAAAAAGGCTTAATATATTTTCACCGAAATCATAAGTTCCTGAAAAATTCCCACTCTGCCGTTTGGGAAAAATGACATTAAAGAAAGCTCCAAGATTTAGCCCTGCTGAATGTGCAAATATTGCTTCAAGCATAGAAGTCTTTCCTGAATTATTACTTCCAAATATTATATTAATATCTGCTAAATCATCAATAATTAATTTTTCAATTCCTCTATAATTTCTAATTTCAATCTTCTTAAATTTTTGATCTTTCAAATTACTCATCCCCTTTTACGAAACATATGCTTTGTCTTAATTATAGCATAAACAGAAAAAAATTTAATCACCATTTGATTTTTTTCATTCGTGTAAAGAAATGAAATTTTCCTATTTTTTCTCTAAATTCCGGGGTCAGACCTAATTCAGAAAAATTTGGTTTCATTCCCATCATCCTTATTATTTCTAGTTGTTGTTTTACTTTCTCCATCTTTGGTATCCTCCTTTCAAAAAAGAAGGATACCATTATTTCTTTATCTTCTTTGTACATTTTTGTTCATTTTTATTTTCCTCTTTTTGTTCTTTTTTATTTTACCATTTACATATGACGATAATGTGTTTCATTCAAAAAAAGGTCGTCCTAGTTCTATGATTTCTGATATTTCTAAATCATGCTGCGCAAGCTGTATGATTTTTTATTTTATAAATTTTTATATATATTTTTATGTTTATTTTTCTTATTTGTTTTTGCGAAGCAAAATGCTTTGGTATTATTAAGTCTAATTCAAATAATACTAATGATTCTGTTGCTTTAGAGAAAAAACTTAAATATTATGAACAATCGTTATGATTGTCTTCTTCTTGAAAAAGAGCTTCTTATTAAAATGCAAGAGGATGAAATTAATTTTTTGAAAAAAAACGACAACAACAAAGAAAGTAACTTTTATTGGAGATTTACTGCTTATTACATGATGCTTTGCATCATGGTATTTTGATTTTTTTATTTTAATAATTATATTCCATAAACTCGCTTTTCTTCGAAAAGCTGTTTATGTTCAAAGAGAATTTGTTGAATATATTTCTTTTAACGATATCGATGATGTTTATAATTATTATATTTCCTATATTTATTTTTATAATCATTTTTGCTTCACAAAAAAATAATTTTGATTTTTATAATAATTTTTAATGCTATTCATATTTTAAAATAACTATATAGTCTGTTTATAAGTAATATCTATTTATTATACTATTTTATTTTTTCGCTTTTCGAAGAAAAGCTGCAAAAGGTCTTTAAAGTATCTTACTTCTGATTTCGTTTTTTATCTTTTTAATGATAATTTTTTTGACGAAGTCAAAAACGACTTTCCTTTTTTTTACTTTTTTTATTTTATATGGTTATTTCTGTGAAAAAATGAGTTTTTCTTATTTTTTGTCTAATTTTTGGAGGTCAAGCCGCCCAATATATTACCTATGAATATTATAAATTTTTTATAATATCCTTTTAAATATGATTGCTGTATTGGTGTGTCGTATTCGTCTATTAATAATATCGCTTTTTTGCCGTAATGTTTGTAGAGGTATTGCGATAGTTTTTTTAATGCCATTTCAAATAATGTATCTTCTTTTGCTATTTTATGTATATCCTTTTATTTCTTCTAATTCTAATATTTGTCTTATATATTTTTTTCTAATTCGTTGAGTTTTTCGCTATTTATTAAATATAGATGTTCGGAATATAAATTTCTTATTAAACTTTTTATTTCTATTTTCATTGATAATTGTTCTTCTTTTTTTGCATCTTTAAATGCTAAATAAATTACAGGAAATTTATTAAATACTTTTCTATTATCTCTTTTTCTTTGTATATTTTTAAGTTTTTATATAGATGTTTGTTATCTTGATCGTTTCTGAAGAAGTATTTTAACATGCTCATGTTTAATGTTTTTCCAAATCTCCTTGGCCGGGTTATTAGTATTACTCTACCCCCTGTTATTATTTCTTTTGTTAACATGCTTTTATCTATATAGTATGCATTATCTTCTATTACTGTTTTAAAATCACTGTCTCCTATTGGCAATCGTTTCAATTTTTTCATTTTTTCATCTCCTACAGTGAAATTATATACCATCTTCAAAAAATCTAAAACCCTATTGTTTACAATACTTTCATATTATCTTTTTAAGAGGTTTGCCTCCCTGGTGTATAATATAATTAGTTAAATTATCGTTTAATTCGGTAAAATTAAACTATACACTTTTACAGGGGAGGTCAAACCATAAGTAATAATCCTAAACAATTTTATCTCGATTTTGTCTATGATGAATATATGAAATCTAATTCTTCTTTTGCTTATATCCTTACCATTTTTGATTATATTGACTGGTCTCTTGTTCCTGAAATTTTAAATCATGCTGCACAAGCAGAATGATTTAATTTAATTTTCTTTAATTTATAATTTTTATTCTTAACTTTTGCGAAGCAATGTTTCTGGTGTTGGTAGAACTGGTTATTCTCCTGTTTCTATGATTAAAGCTATTTTAATTAAAATTATTAAAAATCTTAATTCTACTTCTGATCTTATTGATGAACTTTATTCTAATCCTTATTTAGCCCAAGCTATTGGTTTTGATCCTATTAGAAATTATGTTCCTGATGAATCTACTTTTTCTATGTTTAGAAAATCTTTTGATATTAATATTATTTACCTTCTTATTACTGATCTTTTGTTTAAAGGTATGAAATTATATCATATTTACCTTTCATCAAAAAAATGCCGGAATTATCCGGCAATTTACTAAAAAATATATATTCTATTTTGTAAATGTATTTACGCAAATGATACTTTTGCATTTTTATTATACTTTAAAAATTCATTAAATAATAATATTAAACTGTTATCTTAAAACTTTCTCAAAAAATATACATATCAATTACCCTTTTTAAATCGCAATATGTGTTTATATGCGGTACTTGTTTCCGTATTTCACGAGCATTTTTCATTCCTTTTGTATAACCAATAAAAATTTTTTTAAATTTTCTTATTGCTTTTTTTTCACCATATTCATCAATCATTATTGAAATATGTTTTAATATAATATCTTTTAATTCTTCTATGTCCGGTTTTTGGTTTGAAAATATCCAAGGATTTCCTATACTTCCTCTCGCAATTACAACAAAATCTACTCCAAATTTTTCCATTAATATTTTAACATCCTCATAAGTGTATATATCCCCGCTGGCACCAAGAGGAATTTCACATACTCGTTTTAAATCTTTAAATCTTTTCCAATTTGCTTTTCCAGAATATAGCTGTTTTTGTGTTCTAGCATGAACAATGACATAATCTGCTTTATTTTTCTGTACAACTTCTATAATTTTTTCAGCTATATCTTCATCAAAACCTAATCTAACTTTAATTCCAACAGGAATATTCACACTTTCCTTTAATTTTTTTATTATCTCACCTAATTTATCTAAATCTTTTAAAAGCGCTGATCCAGCACCCTTTTTTACCACTTTTTTTACAGGACATCCTGCATTGACGTCTATCCAATTTCCAGAATGTTGGACCATTTGTCCAGCTTTGACAAAGTTTTCAATATTAGAACCAAATAACTGTATACCAATATTTTTTTCATTTTTTTTCGGTAACATTTGAAAACTTTCCTGTTTATTTCTGATAAGAGCTTCTACACTAATCATCTCAGTAAATGTAAATTCTGCACCATATTTTCTGCAAATTTCCCTATATGCAAAATCTGTATAATCCGCCATAGGGGCCAGACCAACTTTTCCAATTAACATATATCTTTCAACCCCAAATTCGGAATTGCATCTAAATTTAAATCTGCAAATTTATTTCTTATATATTTTTCATATCCAGCTCTTGCTATCATTAATGCATTGTCCGTACACAAATTTAATGGAGGAAAGTATATATTCAATTTTTTACTTTTTTCTTTTTCTGTTTTTATTTTTTCTCTTAAATAACTATTCGCGGCAACTCCACCAGCAATTATAATATCATTTATTTTAAACTCTTTTGAAGCTTTAATTGTTTTATGTATAAGCGTATCAATTAATGATTTTTGAAAAGATGCTGCAACATCCTCTATTTTAAAATTTTTATTTTGTTTTATAAAATATAATAACGATGTCTTCAATCCGCTAAATGAAAAATCATAACCTTTATTATACAATGGTTTTGGAAAATCATATACAGGCTTTCCGTTTTTAGCGAGTTCATCAATTTTTGGGCCACCTGGATAGCCAAGCTTCAACATTCGAGCTACCTTATCAAAAGCTTCACCAGCTGCATCATCTATAGTTTGTCCTATAATTTCAAAATGCAAATAATCTTTTGCTAATAATATCATTGTATGACCACCTGATACCAGAAGAATTAAAAAAGGCGGCTTCAATTCTGGAAAAGCTATAAAATTTGCATAAATATGCCCATATAAATGATTAACGCCTATTAATGGCTTATTTAAATTTAAAGCAAGCCCCTTTGCAAAATTTAAACCTATAAGCAAAGCCCCGACTAATCCGGGGCCATATGTAACAGCTACTGCAGATATTTTATCAGGCTCTATTTCTGCTTCTTCAAATGCTTTTTTAGTTAACTGATTTAAATAATTTAAATGTTTTCGTGAAGCAATTTCTGGAACAACTCCTCCAAAAATTTTATGTATATCAATTTGAGATACAACAAGATTTGATAAAACTTTATTTTTTCCTTTTAATATTGCTACTGCCGTTTCATCGCATGATGTTTCTATTGAAAAAATTATAGGTTCCATTATGCACTCTCCCGCTCTATTATTACAGGATCTTTTTCTTTTTTTACTACCTTTTCATCAATAATAATTTTTTCTACAATACCTTTTTTACTTGGCGCTTCAAACATAATATCCAGCATAACATCTTCAAACACACTTTTAAGTGCTCTTGCACCTGTTCCCTTTTTTAAAGCTAACTTAGCTAATTCCAATAATGCATCATCTGTAAATTCCAATTCAATTCCATCTAATTCAAGCATTTTTTTATATTGTTTTAAAATTGCATTTTTAGGCTCTTTGATAATTTTTACCAGATCTTCTGCACTTAAATCCCCTAATGTTGTCACAACTGGAAATCTTCCAACAAATTCCGGTATCAATCCATAATGCACAAGATCATCCTGAGTAACGTTTTTCAATATTTCTCCCAATTCCATATATTTTTTTCCTTTTATATCTGTACCAAACCCCATTGTTGTCGTTAAAATTCTTTGTTTTATTATTTCATCAAGACCATCAAATGCTCCACCAGCTATAAATAATATATTTGACGTATCAACCTTAATAAACTCTTGATATGGGTGTTTTCTTCCACCTTGAGGCGGGACATTTGCAATCGTTCCTTCAACTATCTTTAACAAAGCCTGTTGAACTCCTTCACCTGAAACATCTCTTGTTATCGATGGATTGGGTGATTTCCTTGTTATCTTGTCTATTTCATCTATATATATAATTCCCATCTGAGCTTTTTTAGGATCAAAATTAGCTGATTGCAATAATCTCAATATAATATTTTCAACATCCTCACCAACATAACCAGCTTCTGTTAAAGGTGTCGCATCAGCAATGGCAAAAGGTACTCCCAATATCTTTGCTAAAACCCTTGCCATGAGAGTTTTACCTGTACCTGTTGGGCCTATCATCAATACATTTGATTTTTCTATTTCAACATCATCGTGTGTATTGCCATAAAATACTCTTTTATAATGGTTATAAACAGCTACAGCCAGAGTTTTTTTTGCCTGTTCCTGCCCTATTACATATTTATCCAATTCTTCTTTAATTTCCGCTGGTGTGGGTAATTTTTTATCTTTTTTTACAGTTTCTTTTTTGCTATTTTCTTTCACATATTCTTCTTCTATTAAATCAGAAAATAATTCTATACATTCATTACATATATATACTCCTGGTCCAGCTATTAATGTTTCAACCTTACTGGCAGGCCTTCCACAAAATGAGCAATGCTTTTCTTTCATGTCAATTCCTCCTATGAAAATTTGTTTTCAGTCTATTTTAACATCTTGATATGGAGTTTTCAAGACTTTTTTTTAATAATTTGTTAAATATATCTTTAACAATAAAATATAAAAAAAGACCACGCATAAAGCGTGGCTCCTTTTTATATCCTAAATTTTTTAATTAGACTTTCCATATTTTGAACAGCGATTTCTAACTTTCTAGAAATTTCCAATAATTCTTCACTTCTACTTTCCAAATTTTTGAAATTTTTCTTTGAATTTCTAATATATTCATTTACATTAATTACATTATTAGAAGCCTGATCCATTGCTGCTGCCATTTCCTCAGTTGAAGCGCTTTGTTCTTCAGAACTTGATGCCAAACTGTCGACCATCGATACAATATTTTCTATTGCATTTTTTATATTTCCAAATTCATCTGATACATCATTACTTTTTATAGCAACTTTTTCTATTATATTTGAAAGGGATTCTGATTTTTCACTTACAATATCAGTTTCATCTTTTATACTTTTTAATAAATCAGAAATATTTTCAGTTGCCTGCCTTGTTTCTTCTGCAAGTTTTCTTATTTCATCAGCCACAACAGCAAATCCTTTTCCTGCTTCTCCAGCTCTTGCTGCTTCTATTGCCGCATTTAATGCTAATAAATTGGTTTGTTCTGCAATACTTACTATAGTATCAACTATTTCACCAATATTATTAGATTTTTCTTGCAACTCCTTTACCTTTTTCACATTATCTCCTGCAGCTATTTTTGCTTCATTTACTATATTATTGATTTCCTTGATGCTATTTTCCCCTATTATAACAGAATTTTCAACATCATTACTTTTTTGACTTAAATCCTGAGCAGCAGAACTTATCATTTGGGCAGCTGAAGCAACTTCTTCAATACCTGAATTTGTTTCTTCAATTGAAGATGCTGCATTATCAGATTCTAAAGAGGCTTTTTCAAGTGATTCCTCAACATTTCCTACTATTCCTTTTAATTCATTCGAATTTTCTAAAATTCTATCTTTTTCTGTATATATCATTTCATTACCTTTTATTAAGGATATAATTATTTCTCTTAACGATTTTCTCATATTCTCAAAAGAATGTTCTAATAACCCAATTTCTGTTTCAGATGTTACATCAACTTTTTCATTTAATATACCTTTTTCTATTTTGCCAATATTTTCAATTAATTTATGGACTGGTTTTGAAATTAATATTTTAATTGAAATAGATATAACAATTATTATTATTATTATAGTTATTAATAAAAAGATAATATTTATTATATTTGATCTCATTAAAGGTTGATAAATCTCATCTTCATAAACTGCTAAAACTACATATAAATCACCTATATTTTTTACGTACGCTAATTTTTTATAGAGTTTATCCGAACCTTTAACCTTTGGATACATATATTTATAAAAACCTGTTTTCGTTTCTAAAGCTAATTGAGAAATTATTTTTTTAGACTTAGGATCTATAGCTGAAGATTTTGTTCCTATTTTGTTTTTATCTTTATTCATAAAAAACGTTCCATCTTTATTATAAACAATTGGATAAGTATTATTACCAATGTATGATTTAGAATATAATTTATCATATAATTTATTTAAAAATTCCATTTTTTTTGCTTCGATTTTTTTATCAATTTCGTCAATATAAACACCAGTTCCAACCATCCATTTAAATTCTGGAATCCAGAAAGATACTCCTAATTTAGGAAATAATTTATCTTCAGGTTCTCCTGGTTTTGGCCAATAATAAACAACAACACCACTATCATTATTTTCATAAGATTTTTTTGCTTCATTTATTAATTCTTGAATTAAATAAATGCCAGTTTTATCTTTTAAATTATATAAATTTTTTCCTTCTAATGATGGTTTTACAGCATGCATAACATTTATACCATTTTCATCATATATAAAATAATATCCTTGACCATTGTCAAATCTTATTTTTCTTAATTCTTCTTTTATTTTATCTTTAGCTGAATCTTCATCTATTTTTCCATTTTTTAAATCCTCAATTATTTTATTTACCAGGCTTTTTGTTGCATCATTTATTGTTTTTATTCTATTTATTTCATCAGTTCTTAATGTATTTTCTAATGTTTTTATACTTTCATTAAAAGTTTCGATTGTAGAAGAAATATTTTCAACATTTTGTTTCATTATTCCCTCTTTAACAAAATTGTCAGTTATTTTTTTCAAATTATAATACGAAACAAATCCATTAACTAAAAATGCTAATATTACAATTAATGACACCATAAATATGGTTTTAAACCCCATAGATTGGTGAAATTTTACTTTTTTCATAATATCAGTCCTTTCATAAAATTTTTAACTTCTTCATCTATTAATATTATATCACTAAATTTTTTGATCTCAATATTTTTATCTAAAAATTTATTAATTGCTTGATATATTAATTTATATATATCTGTATATTTAATCTTTCCATCTAAAAACAATTGAACTGCTATTTCATCAGCAGCATTATAAACAATTTGTAGTTTTTGATTTCCTAAAATATCAAAAGCAAGTTTTAATGCCGGATATCTATTATAATCAACTTCTTCAAAATTTATAGGTGTCGATGTTAAATCGGGAAATTTATATTCATAGATTCTTCTGGGATAGGTAATAGAATACGCAATAGGAATTTTCATATCTGGAGTACCATAATGAAATTTCATAACACCATCAGGATATCCCACAATAGCATGAATATGGCTATTTCTATTTATTAATACATCTATATTTTCTTTTTTTAAATTAAACAAATAATATGCCTCTATTATTTCCAACCCTTTATTTACCATAGTAGCAGAATCTATAGTTATTCTTTTTCCCATTGACCATACTGGATGATTTAAAACATCTTTTACTGTAACTTCATCCAATTTATTAAGCGGCCAATCTCTTAACGCTCCTCCAGAAGCTGTAATTATTATTTTTGAAGGGTATGTATCTCCATTTTTCAATTGAAATAAAGCACTATGTTCGCTATCAACTGGTATAATTTCAGTATTGTGTTCTCTTGCATAATTTAAAAGCATATTTCCACCACACACTATTGATTCTTTATTAGCAAGACCTATTCTTTTAGCAACTTCAATTGATTTTATTGTATGTTTAATTCCAACAGCACCACCAGTAGCGACCAGAACAAAATCTGGTTTTGATTTTTCCAGCATTTTTATTGTTGAATCTTTACCTGAAAAAATTATAGTTTTATCAAAAGATTCAATATTAGCATTTTCAATAGCCGCATATTCAGGCTTCCATTTTTTTATTATTTCTATTAATTTTTCTTTATTTTTACCTGCACTTACACCAACCAGTTTAAAATCAAAGTTCTTTTTTTTAAGAAAATCTAAAACTTCCAGTGTTTGTGTTCCAATAGAGCCGGTAACACCAGTTATAGCTATTCTCACAAATTCCACTCCTTTTTTCTATTTCAAATTACATACTGTTCTTATCTAATATTATACAATATTTTATATAAAATAAAGTTTAATATTTATATTTAAATAAAAGATTTCCATCTAATGTCAGAATTTTTGATCATATTATAACAATACATTATAAAAAAACAGCCTGCATAATGCAGGCTGTTTTTTAATGCTGTAAGAATACTAAGTAATAAACAAAAGCTATAGCTAAAATCCAATTTAACCAATGAATATCTTTTCCTTTACCAGAAAATAGTTTTACTAATGGATATACAACCAAACCAAGTGCAATACCATTTGCTATAGAATATGTTAAAGGCATCATAATAATTGTAATAAATGCTGGCACTGCTTCTGTTGTATCTTCCCATTTTATTTTTGTTAAATTTTTAAGCATTAATGATCCAACAAAAATTAAGGCAGGAGCTGTTGCAGCAGCAGGTATTGTTAATCCCAATGGAGAGAAGAATAACATTAATAACATTAATACCGCTACAGTAACAGAAGTTAAACCTGTTCTTCCACCCTGCGCAATACCTGTTTCACTTTCGATATATGTAGTAACTGTAGAAGTTCCAAACAAAGCACCAACCGAGGTTCCTATTGCATCTGCCATATATGCTTTATTTGATCTTGGAAAATCTTCACCATTTTTAACAAAACCAGCACTTTGCGCTAATCCTGTTAATGTTCCAAGTGTATCAAAAAAATCCACAAAGAAAAAGGTTAAAACTACTACCCAAAAAGATCCTGTTAAAAGGTCTCCCCAGGATAATTGCAATTTCATAAATGTTGGAGCAATACTTGGAATTTTACCAACAATCCCCTGATAATGAGTAACACCAAATACAGGAAATGCTCCTATTATAGTAGAAATTATAATACCCAATAAAATAGAACCAGGAACTTTAAGAGCAAATAAAACAGCTGTAATTATTAAACCTATAATTGCAACCATTGCACTAGAATCGGTCAGATCACCTAAACCTACAAAAGTTGCAGGGTTTGAAACGATAATATTTGCACTTTTTAACCCTATGAATGCTATAAATAAACCTATACCTGCACTTGTAGCAAACTTAACATTTTGAGGTATGGCTTTTACCACAAAACTTCGTGCCCCTGATGCTGTTAAAAGAATAAATATTATACCTTCTACAAAAATAGCACCTAAAGCTACCTGCCATGGAATTCCCATTTTTAATACGACAGTATATGTAAAATAAGCATTTAATCCCATACCTGGTGCTAATGCGAATGGATAATTAGCATATAATCCCATTACCAATGTTGCTGTTGCAGCACCAAATATTGTTGCAACCATTATAGCACCAAAAAATTGACTATAAACACTTGAACCAACATCCGCTCCTGGAGCCATAGCTGTTACTAAAATATTAGGATTGACAAATAAAATGTACGCCATACTTAAAAAAATTGTCACCCCTGCCAGGATTTCCGTTGTTACTGTTGTTCCATTTTCTTTTAATTTAAAAAACTTTTCCACCCCATAACACCTCCTGAGTTATAAAAATATTAAAAATCCTTAACATTATTGTATAGAATATGAGTTACTTTATTTTTTCTATTAGTTTAAAATGGTGTTAATTTTAATTTTGGAGTTACAAAAACAACTTCGCATAATCTATAATTTTTTATAGAAAAAATTCTATATATAATTAATTAAAATATAAATAAACACCTTAAAATACAAAAAACCTCTCTGGAAGAGAGGTGTAATAAAAATCTATACAACTCTCTTCCTATAGTCAAACAGTTTACGGCTGTCTGGTAGATACTCCCGAGCCATATTCTCAGGATTATATAGGAAGATAAATATTATCAACTTTTTCATATTACTAAAATTCTATTAATTTCATCTATTAAAAATATCTTTATTATTCAACTCTATCAAGCTTTTTAACATTAATTATTTCTTTTTTCTTATATTCAGTATATATTTTATCAAATTCCTTGTGATATTTTTTAAAAATATTTAATACTTCCGGATCAAAAATATCTGGTTTTGTTTTAAAATCTCCATTGGTAATTATATTATATGTTTCTTCATGTGTATATTCATCCTTATATGGTCTTTCACTCCTCAAAGCATCATATACATCGGCAAGGGCTACAATCCTTGCTTCAATTGGAATTTCTCCACCTTTCAAACCAAACGGATATCCCGTTCCATTATAATTCTCATGATGGTACATTGCTATATTTTTTGCCATCTTAAAACGTTCATCATCCCCAAATATTCTCTCAGCAAATATTGTATGTTTTTTCATTTCTTCATATTCATCCCTTGTTAAACCACCTGGTTTATTTAAGATTTCGTGTTTGATCATAAGTTTACCTATATCGTGAAGAGGTGCATAAGATTCTATATCCTCTACAAATTTGGGATCAAATCCCAATTTTTCAGCAATTAATCGAGAATATTTCGCAACTCTTTCTATATGATTTCCTGTGATTTCATCGTATTCTTCAGCAATTGACGATAGATGTGATGAGAATTTTCTATATGATTCTTCGAGATCACTATATGCTTTTTCTAATTGCATATATAAATTTTCTAATTCTTTATTTGTAGCTTCCAACTCTTCAGTCGATGCACTGATTTCATCAAATAATTCAAGCATTTCTTTTATGGATAAAAATTCTACCTCTTTTAACTCATTTAATTCTTCGAAATAAAAATTTTCATCTCTTATAGGTTCTAAAATCTCTTCAAAATCATTCACAGAAATATTTAAAAAACTCTGTCTATCTAATATTCTTAATTCTTTTAAAAAACTTTCCATACTTTTTATTATTTTAGAAAACTCTATTTCAAATCTATGGATAAATTTAGTACTTTTAACTCTTGAAACTAAATTCCATATTATTATTAAAAACATAAATAAAGAAATCACCAAATTGTATAATAACTGAAGCGTAATATCCAATGAAGTTGTTAATTTAAGATCATTCCAATTTGTTGTGTTGTTTATAAAAATTCTATTATTTATCATTGAAATTTTTTTTATTTCCTTTACTGGAATTTTTGAATATATAATTTTCCCACTTTTACTTTGAATTGTTAAAAAATAATTTGAATCTATTTCGAATCTTATTTTGTCTAACTCTCCAATCAAATAACTATTGTTAAATTTACCACCTATATATATATGGGATTTTTCATCAAAAAGTTTATTTCTAAAAATAAAAATTCCTGAATTTTTTTTTATAATTTCAAAATAAAATTCAGTATTTGATATATTTTTTTCATCCAATTGGCTTTCTGGTAAAGTTTTTCTAATTTTTCCACTTTTATCTATTATAAAAAAATTTGAAATTCCTATATCTTTTAACAACTTTTCATCGTTTATTATACTGATATATTTCAAATGATAATAATAGTGATTCATTATGTCATTAAAATTATTTAAATTAATTGCAGATACTGACTTTAAAGTTGAATTAATATTTAAAAACATTAAAATCCATAATACAATTATAATTAGCAAAAAAATTATATTTTGTCTTATCGAATTTTGAATGTATTTTTTTATTATTTCACTGTATCTCATATTAATACCTCACAATATTTTAATCGTTAGTTTAACTAAAATTAATATATCAACTGATTAATTAATTCATATATCCTGGGCCATTATATCATATTATCAATTAATTCTCAATAATAATTATAGTAACTATTCTGTAAAATTTAAAAGAAAGTAGTTTTTTTGTATCTTTCCATATCGATTTTATATATACCTATTTTTTTGATATAATATTAATGATGTATTATAAGTTAAGTATAATATTAGAAGATATATTTAATTAATATGTGCACACGCTTTGGATCAACTTTTTTTAAAAAAACTTAAATGAAAATAAGAAATTAAAAATTTTCTATACGAACATTATATAAGAGAGGTGATTATATGTTAAATGATATTGAAATTGCTAAGAAAGCTTCACTAAAAAAGATAACAGATATTGCTATTGAACTCGGGATAGGTGAAGAATATATTCATCAATGTGGAAATCATATCGCTAAAATTTCACATAATTATTTGAAAAATATTGAAAGAAAAAAAGATGGAAAGTTAATTCTTGTTACCGCAATTAATCCAACGCCTGCTGGTGAAGGAAAAACTACCACAAGCATCGGACTTTCAATGGCTTTTAATAAATTAGGAAAAAAATCAATTGTAACATTAAGAGAACCTTCCCTTGGTCCCGTAATGGGAGTAAAAGGCGGTGCTGCTGGTGGAGGGTATTCCCAGGTATTGCCAATGGAAGATATAAATCTGCATTTCACAGGAGATATACACGCTATAACGACAGCTCATAATCTTGTATCCGCAGTGTTGGATTCACATATAAAATTCGGAAACGATTTAAATATAGATGAAACAAGGATTTTCTGGAAAAGAGCTATTGATATGAACGATAGAGCTTTACGACAGATTGTAATTGCATTAGGTGGACACTCTAATGGAAAACCAAGAGAAGATGGATTTGTTATAACCGCCGCTTCAGAAATAATGGCTGTTTTATGTCTTGCTGACGATATTCCAGATTTAAAAAGAAGACTTCAAAATATAGTGGTTGCAAGGACAAAAAAAGGTGTTCCAGTTACAATTGGTGACTTAAAGATTGAAGGAGCACTTGCAACTGTATTAAAACATGCTATAAATCCAAATCTGGTTCAAACAATTGAAAATACACCTGCATTTATACACGGCGGTCCATTTGCCAACATTGCTCATGGAACAAACTCACTAATAGCTACAAAAATGGCTTTAAAATTATCTGACTATGTTGTTACAGAAAGTGGGTTTGGTGCAGATCTCGGTGCGGAAAAATTTCTTGATTTTGTTTCTCCTACCGCTGGATTTAAACCGGATGCTATTGTTTTAGTAGCTACAATTAGGGCTTTAAAATATAATGGAGGATTAAAAGATTTTAATGAAAAAAATCTCGACGCATTAAGAAACGGAATTGTAAATTTGAAAGTACATATTGAGAATTTAAAAAAATTTGGTATACCTGTAATTGTTGCTTTAAACAAATTTGATACGGATTCTGAAGAAGAAATAAAATTTGTCGTTAATTTTGTCGAGAATTTAAACATTCCAATTTCGATAAATGAAACATATTATAAAGGGTCCGAAGGAGCCATCGATTTAGCCAAAAAAGTTATCGTTGAGTCTAATAAAAAGAGTGAATTGAATACAATATATAACTGGCATGACCCTATAGAAGTTAAAATATTAAAGTTAGCAAAAGAAATATATAGAGCTAAACATGTTGATTATGAAATGGCGGCAAGAAATAAAATTAAATTCCTTAAAAAACATGGTTATGACCATCTGCCCGTTATAGTTGCCAAAACACAATATTCAATATCTGATAATCCAAAAAAATTAGGAGCCCCTTCAAATTACAATTTTACAATTAGAGATTTTGAATTATCGGCAGGTGCGGGCTTCATAGTAGCTTTAGCAGGTGAAATAATGAGAATGCCCGGATTACCAAAACATTCCAATGCTGAAAAAATTGATATAGATGCAAAAGGCAACATTTTCGGTTTATTTTGAGGTGATAAACATGATTATTAAGGTTGATAAATTAGCAAAAGAGATTAAAAATAATATTATAACAACAAAAAATAAAAATTTAAAATTGGTAAGCGTTGCTTTAGATCCGGATAGCGCAACGCTTGCATATTTACGTTCTCAAGAAAAATTATCAAGGAAATTAAATATTAATCACGAATTAAAAATAGTATCTTCAAAAGTAGAATTAATTAAGGCAATAAAAATTTTGAATAATGACGAGTCTGTTAATGGCATATTTTTATCTCAACCTCTTCCTTTTGAACCTTATGAAGTCTTGCAATATATTGATCCTAAAAAGGATATTGAAGGTATTACCCCTTATAATTTAGGAAATTTAATATATGGAAAATCCTATTTTAAACCATGTACAGCCGATTCTGTTGTTAGGATATTAAATAATTTTACAAATCTTGATGGAAAAAATGTTACTATAATAGGCAGAAGTGTAATTGTCGGATTACCAGTTTCAATAATGCTTTCGAATAAAGAAAACAATGCTACGGTAACAATATGCCATAGTCATACAAAAGATTTAAAAGCTATAACCTTAAATTCTGATATAATAGTTGTGGCTACGGGAATACCTAAATTTTTAAAAAAAGATATGGTAAGAGAAAACAGTATAATTATTGATGTTGGAATTAATGTCAAAAACGGTTATATTGTTGGCGATGTAGAGCCTGATGTAAAAAACATAGCATATGTTACAGAAGTTCCTGGAGGAGTTGGTGAAATAACCTCTTTAATTCTTTTTGAAAATTTGACAAAAACTAAATTATAAACTATATGAAATATATGAAAAAATAACCATTCCAATTATAGCTGAACTTAGAATTATATATATTGGATCTATTTTTGTTTTTATAAATAGCATTAAAGCATACAAAGCTATAATTGCACTGATAATATTTTTTTCTATTATTATTGGCTTTAATACGGATAAAAAAGTCACTGAAATTAATACAACCGTTCCAAATCTAAGTGATTTCATTAATGAATTTTTATTTAAATTAAATTTTTTCAAAAACATTTTAGCTGTATAATAATATATAATGGCTGGCATTACCAAAAATAAAGTGTTTAAAAAGGCTCCGGGTAATCCATATTTTAAATATCCAATATATGTTGCAAGATTTACAGCAACTGGTCCTGGTGTCATCTGAGAAATAGAAATAGCGTCCTGTAAAGCTTTTTCTGTTAATAATTTATTTTCAATTATTAATTGTTTTATAATACCAAGAGAAGCCCATCCTCCCCCAAACGAAATAAACCCTATTTCAAAAAAAAGAAAAATCATTTTAAGCATTTTTATCATTCCTCTTTTCTAAAAAGTAAAAAACTATGATAGTTGAAAAAAAGGTTACAATAGTATATGAAGGATAAAAAAATATTATTGATATGGATAATATAATAATTATAATATCACATTTATTAAATTTTGTTGTTTTCACAAAATCGTATAGAATTCCTGCAACCATACCTATTAATGATGCATATGCACCTTTAGTAAAACCAGAAACATAAATATTATCTGAATATTTTTTCAATATCGAAGCGATTAAAATTATGCTAAAAAATGGTGGCATTAATATTCCAAGAGAAGATATAATTGCACCTTTTATACCATTTATTTTTTTCCCAATTAACCAGGACGTTTTAAATGCAATAGGACCTGGTATTGCCTGTACAATAGATAATATTTCTCTAAATTCTTCTTCTGTGATTAATTTTTTTGACGTAAGATTTTTTGACATTACAGGAATCATTGCATACCCTCCGCCAAGTGCAAAAGCTGATATTCTAAAAAACATTAAAAATAATTTAATCAAAGATACCACCTCTTTCTACTTAGGACTTATATTTTGTATTTTATCATAATTTTTTATTTTTGAATATTCTTCTTAATTAAAAAGATGTATAATATCCTGTTAAGATAGGTTCCAAAAAAATTCAAGGAGGCGATTTGCATGATACCTACACCACATATTGAAGTTGATAAAAAAGGCATTATTGCAGAAACAGTTATTATGCCAGGAGATCCATTAAGAGCTAAGTTTATTGCAGAAACATTTTTAGAAAATCCTGTTTTGTTTAATACCGTAAGGAATATGTTCGGATATACTGGGACATATAAAGGTAAAAAAATTAGTGTTATGGGAAGTGGCATGGGAATGCCGAGTATAGGTATTTATTCATATGAATTATTTAAATTTTATGATGTGCAAAATATAGTAAGAGTTGGATCTTGTGGTGCATACACTGATGAAATTGATTTATACGATGTTATATTGGTCGAAGAAGCCTACAGTGAATCAACTTTCGCAAAGGTTATGGGAGGTATAGATGATGAAATCTTAAAACCTTCCAATGAATTAAATAAAAAACTGGAAAATGCTGCAAATTCATTAAATATCAAAATTCATAAAGGAAGAATTCACAGTTCTGATGTTTTTTACAGGGTTAATTTTGAAGATTATAAAAAAATAAGAGATACTTATGGTTGTATAGCTGTTGAAATGGAATCATTTGCATTATTTGCAAATGCCATGGTTACTGGTAAAAATGCTGCATGTTTATTAACTGTTTCTGATTCATTAGTTACCAAAAAAGCTACTTCAAGTGAAGAAAGAATGAAATCATTTACAAATATGATGAAAATCGCTCTTGAAATGGCATAAATGGGCATTTTATGCCCATTTTATTTATAGCAAAAAATCGGGGTGAATTATGAAAAAAAATATTTATGAATATTTATTTAACTTTTCCAATAATGCTATATTTTATTGGGATGAAAGTTTAAAGTTAATAAAAGCAAATAAAAAAGCTGCAGAATTATTGGGGTATTCATCACCTGAAAAAATGCAGGGAATCTCATATTCTAAACATATAGATGACACAGAAAAAGAAATAATTCAGCGAATTAAAAAAGCATTAAAAAACGGGGAATTATTTCATATTTTTGAAAGGAAATATAAAACAATAAATGGTGATATAAAATGGGTTGAGGTTTATATTTCTCCTATTTTAATTGAAGAAAATAAATATATACTTCAGGAAGTGGACTATGATATAACGGAAAGAAAAATTCTTGAAGAACAATTAGAATTCGAAAAGAAAAAATTCGAAAATTACTTTAATCTTGCACAAACTATAAATGTGGTTCTTGATAAAAATGGAAATATATATGATATTAATAATAAAGCATGTGAAATATTAAAAGTTAAAAAAAATAAAATAATAGGGAAAAATTGGTTTGATAATTTTATTCCTCAGGAATTACAAAATGAAGTAAGAAAAGTGTTTAATAAAATACTATCTGGAAAAATTGAACCCGTTGAATATTATGAAAATGAGATAATAAATAATGATGGGGAAAAAATTATTGTATCTTGGCATAATAATTATATTAAAAAAGGAAAAAACATAATTCTTATTTTTTCCTCTGGAATAGATGTAACAAAAGAAAAAAAATATATACAACATCTGGAATATGAAAATAATTTTTCAAATGAATTCTTAAAATTATCTAATGAAATAATTTCGTCTCAATGGAACGAACAACTATATCAAAAAATTATAGATAAACTTGTTGATATAGTTCCATCTGCAGAAACAGGTGCTATGATATTTAAAAATAAAAAATATTATGAATATAAAGCTGTTAAAGGCTTTGATATTAACAAATTAAAAACTATAAAATTTAAAATTGAAAGCACTGAAAAATTTTTGTTTAAAAATCCATATATTGTTTCTAATTGGAAAGAAGAATATTCACAAAATATAAAATATAAAAATACACTAATAAAATATGGTAATTTAGAAAAAATAAAAGAAACTTTGATAATTCCTTTATTTATAAAAAATAATTTATATGGTTTTATAACGCTTGATTCGTATAAAAAAAGGTTTGAAAATATTGATAAAAATTTTGCTAAAATTATTAAATCAAATTTAGAATTTTTATTATGGAAATTAGAAGTAGATGAACAACTACGCAAATCTGCTGAATACGATTTTTTAACAAAAATTTATAATAGACAGGCTTTTATTTCTAAAATAAAAGATATTATAGCTTTAGAAAAGAGATTAAAACAAAAAATAGCATTTATTTATATGGATATAAATAAGTTTAAGGCAATAAATGATACATATGGACACAGAATAGGAGATGAAGTGTTAAAGTTTTTTGCTGAAAGGGTCTCTTCTGTATTAAGAGAAAGTGATATGTTTGCAAGAATAGGTGGGGATGAATTTATAATTGCTTTGTTTAATACTGATAAAAACGGGGCAAAAAAAGTAGTAAATAAAATAAAAAAAGATCTTAAAACACCATTTCAATTTGGAAATATCAAATTGAACATTTCTGTAAGCTTTGGATACTCGATTTATCCAGATGATTCAACCAATATTGATAAATTAATCGATAAGGCTGATAAAATGATGTATAGAGAAAAACACCAAAGATAATATTTGTTGATTTTCAAAATATTTTGTTGAGGTGAATCTAATGCTTTTTAAATTAGAAAATATTTCGCATAATTTTGGCACTCAGGATATATTTTATGATATTGACCTTTCAGTCTACGAAAAAGATAGAATAGCTTTAATAGGTGCTAATGGCTCTGGAAAAACTACACTATTGAAAATAATAAATGGGGAAATCGAACCATTGGAAGGAACTATTTTAAAAACAAAAAATTTAAAATTAGGATACTTAAAACAATTTAGAGCTGATGAATTAAATTTAACCCTTTTTAATTATGTTTTAAAAGAAATTGAAAAAAATATAAAAGATGAAATGAAAAATAAAATTGTAAGATCTGTTTTAAAAGGTATGGGATTCGATGAAAATCACTGGGATAGAAAAATAAATTCTTTGAGTGGTGGTGAATTAACAAGATTAGCGCTTGGTAGAGTTTTAGCAGGAGATTATAATTTATTGATATTAGATGAACCTACAAATCATCTAGATATATACTCTATAAATTGGCTCATTAATTATTTAAAGTCTTATAAAGGAGCTATGATATTTGTATCGCATGACAGAAAATTCATAAAAGAATTAGCAAATAGATTCTGGGAAATTAATAATTTTAAATTATGGGATTTTAAAGGAAATTATAAACAATATTTAACTCTTAGAGAAAATATCCTCATTAATATAACAAATAGAAAGAAAAACCTTGAAAAAGAAATTAATAGATTAAACTCAATGATTGAAAGGTTTAGAAAATGGGGAACAGAAAAAATGATGAAACAGGCTAAATTTAGAGAAAAATTACGGGATAAACTTTTAAAAGAATTTGAAAAAATACAATCACTACAGGAAGAAAAAATTATTAAAATAAAAATACCAGAACCTAAAAAAACCGGTTATAAAGTTTTAGAAATTAAAAATCTTTCTTTTGGCTATAATGAAAAAAAATTATTGTTAAAAAATATAAATTTCGAAATAAATGAAGGGGAAAAAATAACCATTTTGGGTAAAAATGGTAGCGGGAAATCAACATTATTAAAATTATTAACAGGTAAATTATCTCCTGTAAAAGGGAATATTAACTGGGGATATAATATAAAAATAGGATATTTAGATCAGGTTATATCCTCACTAAACAAATCGCTTGATGTAATGGGGTTAATCTGGAAAGATGTTCCACAATGGCAGGATTATGAAGTAAGAAAATATATAGGAAGATTTGGTTTTTCAGGAGAAACTGTATTTAAAAGCGTTGAGACTCTTAGCGGTGGAGAGTTAACCAGATTAGCTCTTGCAAAGTTAATATTACAAAAACCTAATGTTTTAATTTTAGATGAACCTACAAATCATCTGGATATTTTTACTATACAAACTCTTGAAGAAACACTAAAAGAATTTAAAGGTGCTATAATTATGGTATCACATGATGAAAATTTAATAAAAAATTTATCTGATAGTTTTTATTTGATTAAAAATTCATCATTATTAAAATATAAATCATTCGATGAAATATTACCAGAATTAATAAATGATTCATTTAAAATAAAAAAAGAAAATGGCTATAATATAGACTACAAAACAAATAAAAAAATAAAAAATAAAATAAAATCACTAAAAAGTGAAAAAAAAAGATTAGAAGAAAAATTCGAAAAAATAATTATAGATATTGAAAATATTGAAAATTTAATGTATTCTTATTCCCAGGATTATCAGAAACTGATAAAATTGGAAGAAGAAAAAAATAGTTTAGAGCAACAGCTTGAAAATATTACCAAAAAAGAAAATGAAATTATTCTTGAAATACAGAAACTGGAAAATATTGGAGGATGATTATATGATTTTCGGAATATATTCCGATCAAAGTAAAAATTTCTTTAGCCCAACAAATCCCAAAATAGGCAATGAAATTACTATTAAAATCAGAGTATCAAAAAAATTAGGCCCTGTTTCAGGAAAATTATATTTATCAACGCAAAAACACTCACATAAGTATAAACATTCAATTATGAAATTGGAAAAAGAAAATGAATTTTATTGGTACTTTTCCAAAAAATTTACCTTGACTAACAGATTAATACGATATCATTTTGAATTGGATTTTATAAAAATTAACAGAAAAATAAAATATGATTCTCAAGGAATAGTAGAAAAACGTCCTATCGAAGACTTTGTTATTATTCCAGATTTTGAAGTACCAGATTGGGCGATTGGAACCATCTATTATCAAATATTCCCCGACAGGTTTTATAATGGTGATCCATCAAATGATCCTGTTAGTGGCGAATACATATATGACGGAGAACCTATAAAGAAAAAGAATTGGGATGAATTGCCAGATCCTGATAAAGGACATATTGAATTTTATGGTGGAGATTTAAAGGGAATAATTGACAAATTAGATTATTTAAAAGATTTAGGAATAGAAGCAATATACCTAAACCCTATCTTTGTTTCACCCAGTCCTCATAAATATGATACCCAGGATTATGAGCATATAGACCCTCATTTAGGAGTAATAGTTGAAGATTCTGAAAACTTAGATGAAAAATATAAAGTAAGAACAACATCTAAAAAAAATCTAATAGAGAGTGATAAACTATTTTCTAACCTTGTTGAAGAAGCCCATAAAAGAAATATTAAAATAATTCTGGATGGTGTATTTAATCATTGTGGTTCATATCATAAGTGGGTTAATGAATATAAAATATATGGTGAAAATGAAGGAATTGCAAATAATAAAGAATTACCAGAATCAGAATATTTTTACTGGCATGGTGAAGAATATGAAGGTTGGTGGGGATATAAATCTTTACCAAAATTAAATTATAATAAAACAATGTTAGTCTGGAAATATATATCTCAAATAGGTGAAAAATGGGTAAAACATCCTTTTAACGCAGACGGTTGGAGGCTTGATGTAGCTAGAGATTTGGGAAAAGGCAAACGAATCAATAAAACATTTTGGAGATATTTCAGGAAAATTGTAAAAAAAGCTAATAAAAACGCTTTAATATTTGCTGAAGATTACGAATCTCCAAAAGAATGGATAGAAAGTTTATCATGGGATGGTATAATGAATTATATAGGTTCGATGGATCCTATAAGTTATTATTTAACAGGTATGGAAAAACATAATGATGATTTCAAACCAGAATTAATTGGAAATTCAGAATGGTTTATAAAACAATTAAAATGGGCTTGGAGCCAACTACCTCTAAATTCAAAGTATATATCTTTAAATCAATTGAGTAATCATGATCACTCAAGATGGGCAACTCGTACAACTAAAAAAATTGGCAGAGCTAATACTCTTGGGCATAAAGAAGCAGAATTTGACATAGATTGGGATATATTTAAAATTGGATATTTAATGGTTTTCACATTACCTGGAGCACCTGGTCTTTATTACGGTGATGAAATAGGACTACCTGGTTGGACTGATCCAGATAACAGAAGAACATTTCCATGGAAAAAATTACATGAAAATTTATACCAGGAAAATTTGAATTTTATGAAAAATATGATACAATTCTATAAAGAGCATGATGTTTTAAGAAATGGTTCAATAGAATTCTTATCTTGGGATAAAGGATTTATAGTATATAATATATGGGACAATAAAGAAAACTTAATAGTTATCATAAATATAAACAATTTTACATATAAATTCGAAATTCCAGTATGGTTATCAGAAATTAATAATGGAAAATTTAAAATTATATATAGTACAAAAACTGTTACAGAAAAAGAATTTAGCGTTTATGATGGAATATTAGAAGGAGATATTTCAGGAAAGTGTGCTATCGTACTTCAAAAAATGTAATATTTTATGTTATAATATCCGAGACAGTATTTTTAAAAGGAAATAAAAAGGAGTTTAAGATAAAGCATACTTAAAATAAATATAAAATATAAATATTAAAGCAAAGAGCGAATCATTTAGCTTCGCTAAGAAAGGAGGAGAATTATGAAAAAGGAGATATATGGTAATAGTGCAACGATTTTTTTACATGGTAGGATAGATATAAACAACTCCGAAGAACTAAGAGATGAATTAAATGAATTAGCCGAAAATGGAATAAAAAGGATATTTATAGATATGTCAAATCTTGATTATATTGATAGTAGTGGATTAGGAAGAATTTTATATTTCTTTATGAACTACAAAAAGAAGGGTGGCTCAATGGAGTTGCACAATGTGAGAAATGAAAATGTAAAAAAAGTAATAGAAATCGTTAGACTGGATAAAATCATTCCAGTGAGAGAATATAATGTTGATTAATCTCCTTATAGATGTTTAGACTTTGCTATAAAGTACATATTTTTAAACTCTTTAATATAAAAAAGTTTATCATCAATAAAATAATCTTCCTTAAAAGGAAGATTATTTTATTAGAAGCTAACTTTGTTTTTTTGTTGCTAAACTAATTTTATTTTTTACAAAAAGTACTTTTAAATTTAAATATATTATGGCATAAATATACTTAGCTATATACAAATTGTATATAATAAGGAGGGATTAAGTTGGCTCATGTAAAAATTGCTATATATACAACCTCAAGATGTCCATGGTGTAAAAAGGCAAAAAGATATTTTAAAGAATTAGGAATACCTTTTAAAGAATATAATGTGGAAAAAGATCAAAAAGCTGCAGAGAGAATGGTTAGAAAAACTGGACAAATGGGTGTACCTGTAATAGAAATTGGAAATCAAACAATTGTTGGTTTTGATAAAACAAAAATTGAAAGAATGTTAGGAATATAAAAACTGAGGCATTTTGCCTCAGTTTTTATTTACTCACTCTGAAAATTCAAATAAATGTGATAAAATTAAAATAAGACTTATTATAAGGAGGACTTTATATGCATATTTTAACTTCTGAAGAAATGAAAAAAATAGACAATTATACTTCAAAAGAATATGGAATTTCTTCTGAGGTTCTAATGGAACAGGCTGCACTATCCATTTATAACGAAATTATTAAAAATTTTAATAAAAATACACATTTTTTATTTGTATTGGGAAGCGGAAATAACGGTGGAGATGGTTTAGCAACTGCCAGATTGTTATTCAATGAAGGATATAAGAATATAAAAATTGCTATTGTAGGAAATAATAAAAGTAATTTATTCAAAAAACAATTAGAAACCATCAAAAAATTTGGATTTAATAATTTTATAGAATATAATGACGATTTCAAAAATCATGTTAGTACTGCTGATTGTATTATTGACGGATTAATCGGTATAGGATTAAAAGACAATTTAAAAAAAGAGATTATTGAAATTATCGATATTATAAATTCTAAAAAAAGGGGATATGTGATTTCTATAGATATTCCTTCAGGGATAAATTCAAATAATGGCAAAATGCATAATAATGCTGTTAAAGCAAATAAAACTATTACCTTTGGTAGTTATAAACTTGGACATATCTTTTTCCCAGGAAGAGAATACTCAGGAAAAATTGTTGTTTCTCCTCTTTCGTTTCCAAAAGATTTATTCAATATTTCTCATAGAGAGTTAGTTACAAAACAAATGGTAAAAAAGTTATTACCTGAAAGACCAAAATTTTCTCAAAAATATGATTTTGGAAATGTTTTAATTCTTGCAGGTTCCTCCGAATTTCCAGGCGCATCGGTACTTTCTGCAATAGGTGCACAAAAAATTGGCGCTGGATTGGTTAAATTAATTACACCAAGTTCATTATCTTCATCTGTTTTAGAACATGAACCAGGTATTATATATAAATCATTAAATAAAGATAAATTTTCCTTAAGGGATATTGATATAATCTATAAAAATATAAAAAAAGCTTCTGCTATTGTAATAGGGCCTGGATTAGGCCGTTCAAATGAAACTATGCAATTTGTCAGAGGTGTTGTTGAAAATTCAACTGCTCCTATTGTTGTTGATGCAGATGCACTTTATGCTGTCGATGCATTAAGATTAAGAAAGAATATAGTATTAACTCCGCATGTTGGTGAAATGCAAAGAATTGTAAGAACTGATGAAATTGAAATAAGACAAAATTATGAATACACTGAATATTTTGCAAAAGTTAAAAAGGCTACTATAGTATTTAAAGATGCTACCACAATAATCACAAATGGTGAAAAAACATTTTTTAATATTACTGGAAACACCGCATTATCTAAAGGAGGAAGCGGAGATTTGCTTACCGGTATCATCGCAGGTTTAATTGCACAGGGACTAAATGTTATGGAAGCAAGTATTGTTGCATCTTATTTATCTGGTAGAACTGCTGAAATAGTCAGTGGCGAAAAATCAGAATATTTTGCAACCCCTCTTGATATAGCTAAAAACTTATATAAAGCTATTTCGGAGGTAATGAATGATTAAAAGAAAATTGCTTCAAAAATTAAAGCAAAAACAATCTCTAAATCAAAAACAAATACAGGCATTAAACTTTATTCAAATGCCATTAAATAAACTCGATAATGAAATTAATGACTTTATATTAGAAAATGTATTCTTAAAATTTAAAGAGGATAATTTAAATTTTTATAGTTTAGATTATCTTGATTATATTTTAGAAACAACAACATACAAAATCAGCTTTTTAGAAGAAATTAAACCTATATATTTAGCTCTTGTCCCATCTTATCTTGAAGATTATGCAGAAACTTTATTTGAATATCTCGATAAAAACGGAATATTAACTATTTCAAAGCGAGAATTTATTAAAAAATATAACATCAACAAAAAAGATTATGATTTATTAATTGAAATTCTTAAAAACCTTGGACCTTCTGGATTTGCCGAAGAATCTTTAAATGATGCATTAAAAATACGAAAAGAAAAAGGAGAATTCGGATTGCCACTCTCAAATTTAGAAAATGGAGAAAATATTATATATATAAATGCTAAGCCGGATATTATTTTTTTTGAAAAAAACGGCAATATAAAATGGCAGGTAAATATTCCAACTCTCCCGGAAATAGATGAAATATATCTCAAAAATCTTAAATCGTTTAAAGAAAAGAGTTTAAGAAAGTATATTGAAAAAGAAATGGAAAAATTATATATAATAAAAAACGCTATCAATAAAAGAAAAGAATATCTAAATGTATTGGCAGAAATACTTGTTTTAGAAAATTCTAATTTTTTAAAATATGGAAACACGCCAAAAATACTTGGAATAAGAGAAATAGCTCAAAAATTAAATATTTCACCCTCCACTGTAAGCAGAAGTATTGCATCAAAATACTTTATGAATTTAAAAAAAATTATATTTCCATTTTCAACCCTTTTTAATACCAGAGATGCTCAAAAAAATAAAAAAGAGATTATACTTAATTTTATAAAAAACAATATGAATATTTCTGATAGTAAATTAGCTAAATTAATTGAAAAAAAATTAAACATAAAAATATCTCGAAGAACTGTAAATAAATATAAAAATCAATTAAGGGGTGGAAAATAATGCAAACCTTTATAATATCAGGTGGAACTCCAAAAAGTTCTCTTGAATTTTATAAAAATATTATAGGTAATTCAGATCTTCTGATAGCAGTAGATAAAGGTCTTGAATTGTTTAAAAAATTGGATATCGAACCGGATTATTTAATTGGAGATTTAGATTCCGCATCTCAAGAATCGATAGAATGGGCAGAATCAAATGATGTTGAAATTATAAAATATAGATCTGATAAAGATTTTACAGATATTGATTTAGCTCTTGATTTTGCCATTGAAAAAAAATCAAAAAAAATTATTATTTCAGGTTTTTTAGGTAATAGATTAGATCATATATTTGGAGCTTTACTTTTGTTAAAGAAATATAATACAGAAATTATTTTTAAGGAAGAATTTTTAGAAATTTCAAAAATACCTAAAAATTTTGATAAAATGGTGAGTAAAGGTGAAATATGGTCAATCTTTTCGCTGACAGAAAGAACAGAAGGAATTTATCTTAATGGTTTTAAATATCCATTAAAAAATGGAACTTTATTTTTTAACAACCCTATTGGTATAAGCAATGAAACTATAAATGAAAAAATTGAAATCTCTTATTTAAAAGGATGCCTGGTATATTTCAGATGGAAAAGCGACTCATAAGAGTCGCTTTTAATTATTCATATATACCTATCACTCTAAAACTTATTTCTTCATCATTTACATAAGATTTAGCTGGAGTTGTTTTAGCTATAATGTTTCCATTTTTTATTACATAAAGCACTTCACTTCTAAGTCTTATAGCTTCTATTTTACTTGGTGCATTTAAAATGATTAAATCAGCTTTATTTCCTTCTTTTATTCCATAGTCACTTAAATTCATAAGTTTTGCGGAATTATATGTAATTGCATCAAAGATCTCATTAATTTCATTATATCCAGTCATATGTCCAACATTCAAAGCCATAAAAGCTACCTGAAGCATATTATATCTTCCAAGCGGATACCACGGATCCATTACAGAATCGTGCCCTAATCCAACATTTATTCCTGATTTTAATAACTCTTTAATTCGAGTCATGCCTCTTCTTATCGGATAATTATCAAATCTTCCTTGAAGAGCTATATTATCAAGCGGATTCGCTATAACATTTAATTGAGCTTTTTTAAATACACTCATTAATTTATAAGCATAAGCGTTATTATATGAATGCATAGCAGTAATATGACTCGCTGTAACTCTTCCAAAATAATTTTCTTTTATAGTTTTAGCTGCTAAATATTCTACAAATCTTGATTGATCGTCATCAGTTTCATCAATATGTACATCTATATCTTTATCAAAACTTTTAGCTAAATCCATTATAATATCAATACTCTTTATCCCATCATCTCTCGAAAATTCATAATGAGGTATTCCACCAACTATATCTGCTCCAATTTCCAATGATTTTCTCATTAAATTTTCTCCATCTGGAAAACTAACTATCCCTTCCTGTGGAAAAGATACTATTTGAACATCCACTAATTCTTTCATTTCTTGCTTAACTTCAACCATTGCCTTTAAAGCTGTTAATTCAGGGTCACAAACATCTACATGAGTTCTTACTTTTAAAATCCCTTGAGCCACAGCCCATTTCAAAGCCTCTTTAGCTCGTTTTTTCACATCTTCATGGGTTAATTTCAATTTTCTTTTGCTCCATATTTCTATTCCTTCCCATAACGTTCCTGATATATTATATTGAGGATCGCCTACAGTAAGTACTGCATCAAGATGAACATGAGGATCAACAAATGGTGGCGACACCAATTTTCCATCTGCGTCAATTTCTATTTCTGCCTTTTCTTCAATTTTTCCTATTTTTATTATTTTTCCATTTTCAATAAAAATATCTTTTAATTCTTTATCTTCGCCAATATGCGCATTTCTTATTATCATTTTCATGATTCTTCACCTACAACTATTTCATGATTATTATTTATTCCAAATACTTTTAACAATATATCAAAAATTACATAAAACACAAATGCTCCTATAATACCATTAATTGGAGGAACACCGGGGCTATATTTTGCAATTAAAGCTCCTGCAATATAACCTAAAACTCCAGACCAATTAAATTTTTGAAATTTTATATTTGTAATTTTTGGATATTTCATTTTATGTTTGTAAAAAAAGTCTGCCATAATTACTCCACCTATTGGTGGAATAAACGTTCCAAGAAGAACAAGCCATGGAATAAGCCAATTATACATTCCCAATATTGCTAAAATAGTTCCTATTGCAGCGCCTCCAATTGTAAAATATCTTCTTTTCTCTGTTCTAAAAAAGTTACATCCTGCAACAGAAAAATTATAAATTGTATTATCCTGTGTTGTCCAAATATTCAAAAATAACATTACTATCCCCCAAAATAGCAATCCCTGTTTTACAAGAACATTTACTATGTCCGGCTCTTGATAAACTAATCCACCATATGCTCCAGCAAAAATCATTAACCCATTACCTATAAAAAATGCAACAAGTGATCCAAATACAGCAGAATATGCTGTCTTTGAAAATCTTGTCCAATTTGTAGATTGAGTCCCTCCACTAACAAATGTTCCAAAGATTATAGTTATAGCTGCTGCTGTTGTCATATCCTTTGTAGGTTCTATCCCAAGAATTCCCGCTAAACCTCCTGCATCCTTTGTTGCTATTGTCATACTCCATATAATTAATATCGTCATCAGTGGCACAGAAAACCTTGAAAGCCATTCCAATCCTCTATATCCAACATATGCAGTCCATGAAAAAGCAAATCCAAAAAGTATCATTAACGGTATATTCCATCCCTGGGGTAAATTGAGAAACTTTGTCAAAAGAATAGCTATTGTTGCAGTTCCCCAGGCATACCAGCCGATTTGTGTAAATCCTAAAATGAAATCTGGCCATTTACTCCCCCAATCTCCAAAACTATATCTTCCTAAAAGAACTGTACTTAATCCTGTTTTAAATGCTATATACCCTAATATAGCAACATATAATCCCAATAACAAGTTACCAGCAACTATTAAAAGCATCAAATCTGGCCAGAATTTAAAGGATACTCCAAGATTACCTCCAGCCCACATCGTTGCAGTGAAAAAAGTAAATCCTAATAAAACTACCGATATTGACCAAAACCCTTTCCTTTCTGATATTGGAACTTCAACCAACGGAAAATCTTCTGACCCTTCTTTTAACTCTTCATTCTTCTTTCCTAAAATTTCTTCATCTGCCATTTTTCTCCCCCCTTACACAAAATTCAGTTATAAAGAAATTTAATTAGAATTAATATTCTAATTTTTTATTGTTTTTATTCACTTAACAAGGTTACTTATAGGTTATTATCTCACAAAAAAAATGTTAAAACAATTTCTCTCTATAATAATCATCTTGAATTATAATAGATAAATATCAAATATACTAAATTATCTATTATTTTTTTATTTTTCATTTTTTCTTAATAATAGTATAATATAAATGTAGAGATAATAATATTATTCCATATCCTGCGTATACTAACAGAGAATTAATTTTTTCATCAATCATTTTCGATATTGAATTATATTAAAACAAAAAACGGCTCCAATGGGAGCCGTATTACAAAGGAAGAAGTGGTTACTTATTCAATAGATTCATTGAATCAAGATAAATTTGTTTTACAATTTCCTTAGTTGCTTTTATAGGTACCATTGATAACAAAATATCCAATGACAGCGTATTAAATGCTAAATCAATTAACCTTTCAATATCATCAATTGTATAACCTTCATCTGATAATTTTTTAGTCACTCCTACACTTAATAGCCATTTTTCTATACCTTTTGCTATTATTTCTGCTTCTCCAGGTATTCCTTTTAGTCATGGAACAATAGGTTCGAATATTTCCGCTAATACTTCAGGTTTTATAGGATAAATTGCTTTTACTACAGCAGGTAATAAAGTGGATCCGCTTTAGCTTCTGGTAAATATTTTGTGATTAATCTTATTGTCTCTTTTGCTAATAATATCGTATAAGGATTTGCTACCAATGTTGTTGCTGCTTCTGTAACATGATTTATAGCATCGATGGATGTAAATGTTGTTTGGCTTTCAGGTAATGTAACGGTAGTTAATGGATCGCTAATTGCATATAATGGATATATACAATCGTATACTAATGCTGGCTTATAACCTTTTTCCTCTATTGAGATAGTTCCCCATTTTTGATGGATTTTCAAAATTAGTTTTTATAAACCAAATATGTAATTTTATCCCATTTTCTTCTTCTAAATTATATTCAAAATCTTTTATTGTATTTGAATATATTATTAACCATTCTTCTTTTAGCCCTTTTCTTTTTATATATTCTTTTATTTGTCTTTTGGATATTTCGTATTCATATTTTATTATGTTCGCTTTTATTTCTATTAAATATTCTTTTCTGTTATACATTACCATTAAATCTATTCTTCCTCCGCCTATTTGCGTTTCTGGATATACTTTTCCTCCAAGTAATTCTATGTATGCACTTAAAAATTGGTCAAGATTATATTGATACACCCCTTCATAATAGTTTCTGCCTTTGAACATTACTGCTCCTCTACTTTTTATGTATTCTGTATATCTTTTTAGCAGTTCATTTAGTTTTAAATTTTTATTCTCATCTATATATTTATTTAAATCTTCTTCAAATTTTAGCATTTTATTTCTTTCTCCATTAGTTTGTGGTTTGAAATGATTGTATAATTTTTTATAATATAACGGTACTTTTACACAACATTTTCCGTCACAGTCATCTATTACCCCATTTAAATATAAAAACTTGATTCTATCATCGCTTATATCAAATTCAATGCTTTCTGGTTCAAATAATATTTTCATCATTAATTCTTTTTCTTTTTTCGCTTTGTTTATTATATTTGATATGTTTTTGTCTATATATACTCTCATATAATCATATAATGTTTTTTCAAAATGTTTTTCTGTTATTATTTTTTCTCCTTTTGCTTTTTTCATTACTAAATCATATGCAAGTCCATTGGTTAATCCTGGTTGTCCTGCTGCGTTGTGCCATATTAATTCTTTTACTTTTTCATCGAATATTTGCCTTCGTATTCACCCCTTACAAGATTTGGACAAAAAATAAGAAAGTGATATCATAAAATTGAAAAAAAGAAAGGGGTGTTTTTTAATGAGAAAACGAACTAATTATGAACCAGAATTTAAGTTGTCCGTCGTTAAAGAATATCTTTCTGATGATTCATTAACTCAAAGAGATATTTGTGAAAAGTATTTT